>CAYYZI010000082.1:0-8467 GCA_964475675.1 uncultured Geminicoccaceae bacterium | reverse complement strand
ACCTGCAGAAGGCCCCCTGCTCCCTGTTCTCCGACTACTGGGAGTGGATGCACCCCAGGCAGGACGAGCTGTGGATCACCTCGGGGCGCATCAACGAACGCTGGCAGTCGGGGTTCGACGATCGACGCCGGCCCTACATCGTCCAGCGCTGGCCGGAGAACTGGGTGGAGATCCATCCCGAGGACGCCCTGGCACGCGGCATCGAAAGCGGCGACTATGTGATGCTGTACTCGGACCGCGTCCCCAGCGTCAGTTTCACCCTGCTGGGCGTGCATGCCGATGACTACCGCTTCAGCGGCCTGATGAAGAACGGCTACATCGAGCTGTCGAAGGCGGCGGTGACGGCGGTGGCGATCGTCACGCCGGCGGTCAAGCAGGGGGTCCTCTACATGGACTTCCTGCACACCCAGCAGCCCGCGAACGCCCTCGAGGGACGCGTGGTCGACTGGATCAGCGGCAACTACAACTACAAGATCGGTGTCGGCCGCATCAAGAAGGTCGGCATCTCGCCCTACAAGACCACGTTCCGCTCGATGAGCTTCGCGCCCCGCGACATCGCGTGAGACGAGGGCCCGCCCTGCGGCCGCGGCCGTTGGGCGGGCCATGCACATCCATGGAGAGGCAGGCAGGTCCGGGCCCGTGATCGCAAGCGAGAGCAAGGCGCCATCGTCGCACAGCCGGGAGGAGGTCAGGGAGGCCGTCATCGCCGCCCTCTGCCGCCTGCTGGGTGCCGAGGACGAGCTGCGGCGCTGCTGGGCGGCCCAGGCGCTGGGCCGCATCGATGGCCGGCAGGCGGCGGCGTCGCTGGTCGCCGCCCTCGAGGACCCGGACGAGGATGTGCGCAGTGATGCGGCCGAGGCGTTGGCCGTGCTGGCCGGCCCCGAACTCGGCGGGGCATTGTTGCGGAGTCTGGTCGAGGATCCCTGCGGCGCGGTCAAGCTGGCGGCCATCGACGGACTCGCCAGGACCCGCTGTGCCGAGGCCGTGCCTCTCCTGCGGTCCCTGGTGCGCGGCCGCGAGGCGGGGGTGACCTGGGACGAGGAAAGCTTCATCAGCGAGGGCTGGGACGACTGGCTGGACGTCCAGGCCAAGGCCATCGAGGCCCTGGCCGGGATGCAGGTCGAGGAGGCGGCCGCCGACATCCTCGCGGCAATGGCCGACGAAGCCGGTCAGGACCTCTCCGAGCTCGGCACCCGGGCCCTGGCCCGGCTCGGCAGGGCAGGTGTCGCGGCCCTCGAACAGCTCGCCGGGGCCCGCGATCCCCGGGTGCGAAGGCGGGTGATGCGGGCCGCGGCCGGCACCGGACATGGCGATGCCGAGAGGCTGCTGCGCAAGGGGCTGCAGGACCGGGATGCCGAGGTGCGTCTGGTGGCGCTGACGGCGCTCGCCGAGCGCGACCCGCAGCAGCCGGCCCTCGCCGCCCACCTCGCCGATCCGGACGCCCGGGTGCGGGCCGAGGCGGTGCGTCGCTGCGGCCGCTACCATGGCCAGCATCTCGACGCCCTGCTCGATGACCGCAGCGGCGATGTGCGGCTCGCCGCCCTCGAAGTGCTGATCGACGCACCGCGCCTTTCGGTGCCGCGTCTGATCCGCCGGCTGCGGGTGAAGCTGCGCGCCCCGGACGGCGCGATCGCCGCCAGGGCGGCCGAGCTGCTGGCGCTGCGGGCGCCGGAGATCGCCCACGAGGATCTCGCCGAACAGCTCGCCGACCGGTCCCGGCCCGAAGCGCTGCGCTGTGCCGCCGTCGAGCAGCTCGCCCGGATCGAGGGGGAACCCGTGCGCCGCCTCGCGGCCTATCTGCGGGATCCGCAGCGCCCGGTGCGCATCACCGTCCTGTCGCTGCTGACCAGGATCGCCGGCGAGGAGGACGACGCGGCGGTGGAGGCCCGCGAACTGCTGCTCGGCGCTCTCGCGGGCGATGCCGGCGAGCAGGAACCGGCGGCGCCCGAAGACCGGGAAGTGCCGGAAGCCGGCGAGGGCGAGACGCGGGACGCGGCCGTCGAGCCTTCGGCAGAAACGGACGAAGCCGAGGCCGGCCGGGTGGAGGACGCGTATCCGGTCTCGACTCTCGAAGCCATCCTCGGCGGTTCGGCGCCAATCGCCGAGGAGGTGCCGGAGGAAAGCGTCGACCTGACCGAAGCGGATCTCGAGTATCTGGCGCTCGCCACCCGGCAGCCGCGCAAGCGGCGGGTCTCCCCGCAGCCCGAGATTCCTGCCGAAGAGGATGTGCCGTGTCTGGCCGCCCGTCTCCTCGGCGACCTTTCCGGCCCCGAGATCGCTGCCGCCCTGGCTGCGAGATTGGCGGATGCCGATCGCGAGCTCGCCGCCGCGGCGGCGGACTCCCTGGCCCGCATCGCCGCCCGCCAAGGCGAGCTGCCCGCGGATACCGGTGCCGCGCTGCAGGCAGCCTGTGCCGCCAAGGAACGCGACATCCGCCTGGCCGCGCTGCGCGCGCTCGGCGAAGCCCGCGGCGTCGAGGCCATCGATACCCTGATCGCCGCTCTCGAGGACACGGACCCCTTCGTGCGCGCCGAGGCCGTGCGGGCTCTCGGCAAACGGGGCGAGGCCCGTCAGGCTTGCGCGGCCCGCTTCACCGATCCCGAGCCGAATGTGCGGCTCGCCGCCGCCGAGGCCCTGCTCGCCTGCGACGGGCCCGAAATGGCCGCCGAACTGGCGCGCCGGGGAATGGCCTTCGAGGGCTATTACCGGCGGCGGCTCGGGCAGCTGCTGCGCGGCACCGATGCCGCAGCGGCAGCCGGTTGTCTGCTCGAGGATCTCGATGCGACCACGGATCGGGCTCGCTGTCGGGCGGCGATCGAGCTGATCGAGGAGCTCTTTCGGCCGGAGCCGGTGTCGGAGGAGCGCGCGGCCGGCCCGAACATCTAGAGGAGGGAACTCGCGATGAAGAAACTGCTGTTGACGGTTGGCATGGCCGGCCTGCTCGGCGTCTCCATGGGATCGGCGGCGTTCGCCAAGAAGTACAAGGAAATCGAGGTCAGCAATGGCGGCACCATCACCGGTCGGGTGCTGGCCGGCGAGGCCAAGCCGGAGGCCGAGCCCTTCCTGATCACCAAGGACCAGAGCGTCTGCGGCGAGGGCCAGCGGATCGTCGAGTGGGTGCGGGTCAACGGCGACGCGTTGCTCGACGCCGTCGTCTATCTGGAAAAGGTCAAGGAAGGCAAACCCTTCCCCGAGGAGACCAGGAGCGGCAAGATCGATCAGAAGGCCTGCGCCTTCGTGCCCTACCTCCAGGCGATCGCCAATGGCGGCAAGCTGGACATCGTCAATTCCGACCCGGTCACCCATAACATCCACACCTACGAGATCATCGGCCGCGCCCGCCGCACGGTCATCAACGTCAGCCAGTCCGAGCAGGGCAACGTGGTGACCAAGAAGATCAAGCTCCGAAAGGGCGTGGTGATGAAGGTCGAATGCGACGTTCACAACTTCATGCACGGCTGGGTCTTCGTCGCCAAGAACCCCTACTTCGCGATCGTCGACGAGAACGGCAACTTCACCATCGACAACGTGCCGCCCGGCAAATACGTGCTCAAGGTCTGGCACGGCCGCCTCGGCGACAAGGAGAGCAAGATCGAAGTCGAGGCCGGCGGTACCGTCGAGGCCTCCTTCTCCTATTGAGGCCGGCGATGAAGGGCTCCCCCAGGCAGCGCCGGGTGAACCTGTTCGACGGGTTCGTGCTCGCCGGCGTTGCCGTCAACGCCGCCGTGGCCCTGGTGCTGTTCGGCTACTGGGTGGTCCACTGATGAAGCGGCTGCGCATGCTCGCCCTGCCGCTGCTGCTGGCGACAGCCGCCGGCTCCTCGGCCGACCCCGAGGAGATGGTCTATGTGCCGCCGGGACCGGTGCTCCTCGGCGGGCCGTCGCCGACCGGCATGCCCGGCCCGGTGATGGTCGATCCGGGCGGCTTCTGGATCGACCGTTTCGAGGTCACCAATGCCCGCTACATGGCCTTCGTGCGGGCCACCGGGCACCGGCCGCCGATGTTCGCCGACGATCCCGATTTCAGTCGCCCCGACCAGCCGGTCACCGGGGTGAGCTGGGAGGATGCCGAGGCCTATTGCCGCTGGGCCGGCAAGCGGCTGCCGACCGAACAGGAATGGGAGAAGGCGGCACGCGGCACGGATGCGCGCCTCTACCCCTGGGGCAACGACTTCGGGCCGCGGCTGGCCTATCTCGAGGGCGAGCTGCCGGCTCCGGTCGGCAGCCACCCCGCCGATCGCAGCCCCTTCGGCGTCTACGACATGGCCGGCAACGTCTCCGAATGGGTGGCCGACATGTTCCTCGCCGGCCAGGGCTGCCGCAGCGGCCTCTGCCCGGCCCCTGCCGAAATCGATGAAAACGACTTCCGGGCCTATCTGCGGGGCGGCCACTTCCAGGGTCTGCCGCACATGGCCCGGGTCTACGAAAGGCTGTTCGATTATCCCGATACGGTCGCCGAGTTCTTTGGCTTTCGCTGCGTGCGGCCGACGAGCGACGGCAGGAGCTGAACCCCCGACGGCGAACTGGGAGGACGATCGCGCCCATGGCCATGCAGACGCATCATCTCGAGCTGGTCACCGACGACGCTGCGGCGAGCGCGCCGGTGGCGCTCAAGCGCATCCTGGTGGCCCTCGATGCCTCCGACCATGCCCATCGCGCCCTGACCGAGGCGGTGCGTCTGGCGGGCTCGGCGGCGGGCACCATCACCGGCATCCATGCCTATGCCGCCAAACTGCACGACCGCCGCTTCCGCCAGATGGAGGGCGGCCTGCCCGAGCGCTACCGGGAAGAGGAGGAGCTCGAGCGCCAGCGGGTGGTCCACGACGATCTGATCACCCGCGGTCTCGGCATCATCAGCGACAGCTATCACGACGATGCGGCACGGGTCTGCGAGGCGGCAGAGGTGCCGTTTCGCCGCCTCAGCCCGGAGGGCAAGAACTACCGGCGGCTGGTGGAGGCGACGCAGAGCGGCGATTTCGACGTTCTCGCCATGGGTGCCCTCGGCCTCGGAGCGGTACCTGGTACCACCGTGGGGACCGTCTGCTCGCGGGTGGTACGACGCAGCCCGATCGATGTGCTGATCATCCGCGACCCCGGACGAGCCATCGGCGACGGGCCGCTGGTGGTGGCCCTCGATGGATCCACCCGGTCCTTCGGCGCCCTGATGACGGCGCTCGACCTGGCCCGCCGGCTCGATGCCCCGGTCCATGCCGTGGCCGCCTACGACCCCTACTTCCATTACGTCGCCTTCAATCGGATCGCCGCCAGCCTCAGCGAGGAGGCCGGAGAGGTGTTCCGCTTCAAGGAACAGGAGACCCTGCACGAGCAGATCATCGATGCCGGCATCGCTAGGATCTACGAGGCCCATCTCGAGGTCGCGCGGGAGCTGGCCGCGGCCGAAGGCACGACGATCACCTGCGAGCTCCTCGACGGCAAGCCCTATCGGGTGATCGCCCGCTATCTGGAAGAGGTGGATGCCAGTCTGGTGCTGCTCGGCAAGACCGGCATCCATGCCGATCCCGAGCTCGATATCGGCGGCAATACCGAAAAGCTGCTGCTCGGCGCCCCCTGTCATCTGTGGATCGGCGAGGCGCGTTTCACCCCGCCCCTCGACACCTTGGCGGGAAAGACCATCCGCTGGACCCGCGAGGCCGAGGACAGGCTCGCGCGGGTGCCGGAAACGGCCCGCGGCATGGTGCGTCTCGCCATTCTCCGGCTCGCCCAGGAGCGCGGTCACACCGTCGTCACCGCCTCGCTGATCGACGAGGCGAGCAGCCGCTTCTGCCCCCATTTCGGCGGCGAGGAGACGAGCGAGGCGGCGATGCCTTGGGCGCCGGAAGCGCGCGAGCTTCTGGACCGGCTCGGCGATCCGGCGATCGGCGCCAGCATCCGCCTTCGGGCCGAAAAACGCGCCCGCCGCGCGGGCACCCCGACCGTCGCCGCCGAACATGTGCAGCCGTTCCTCGACACCGAAACGGCACCGGCCCTGCATTGGCACGCCGCCGCTCTGGCTCGCCTCGCCCGGGTCCCCGGAATGGTCCGCGAGAGCCTGCGTCGCCGTACCGAACTCTTGGCCCGCGACCGCCAGCGCGAGGAGGTCGATCTGGCGCTGCTCGAGGAAAGCCTCGCCGAATCGCGCGAGCGCATGCAGCGGGTGATGCGCGAGGGCGGGCATTCCCCGGGCGACGAGGCGTGAGCCGGCGATGAGCGGGGCCGCGCCGCCCTTCCTGGTCGCGCTCAACCTGACGCGACGCTGCAATCTGCGCTGCGCCCACTGCTATCTCGACGCCGGCGTGCGACGCGATGGCGATCCCGCCGAGCTGTCCACCGAGGAAGTCGAGGATCTGCTGGACCAGATCGCTGCGCTTGGCGACGAGACGATGATCGTGCTGACCGGGGGCGAGCCGCTGCTGCGCCCCGATCTGGTGGAGATCGCCGGCCATGCGGCCGGGCTCGGGCTGATGGTGGTGGTCGGCACCAACGGCGTACTGCTCACCGAGCGGCGGGTGGCGGCGCTGATGCAGGCGGGTGTGGCGGCGGTCGGCATCAGCCTCGATTCGCTCGATCCTCGGCATCACGACGCCTTCCGGGGTCTGCCCGGGGCCTTCGATCGGACCCTCGCCGGCATCGAGGCCTGCCGCCGGGCCGGGCTCACCTTCCAGCTCCATTTCGCGGTCACCGACGACAATGCCGAGGAGCTGGAGACGATGATCGGCTTCGCCCGCGAGGTGGGCGCGGCGGTCCTCAACCTCTTCTTTCTGGTCTGCACCGGGCGCGGCGAGAAGGTCACCAACATCTCGGCCGCCACCTACGACCGGGTCCTCAAGCGGGCGGTGGAAGCGGCCCGCGACGAGCCGGAGATGCTGGTGCGGGTGCGTTGTGCACCCCATTTCAAGCGGCTCGCCATGGAGGCCGAGCCGCCCCTGCCGATCACCCTGGCCGACGGCTACGAAGCCGGTGGCTGTCTCGCCGGCACCCGCTACTGCCGGGTGACGCCGGCGGGCGAGATCACCCCCTGTCCCTACATGGAGATCAGCGCCGGTTCGGTGCGCATCAGCGATTTCACCGCCATCTGGAACGAGGCACCGCTGTTCCATCGGCTGCGCGCACCGCGGCTCGAAGGGCGCTGCGGGGCCTGCGAATATGCGCGGCTGTGCGGCGGCTGCCGGGCACGGCCGCTGGCCCGTTCCGGTACCCTGATGGGCGAGGATTTCCTGTGCAGCTACCAGCCGCAGGGCGGTGCCACGGTCGAGCCTTTGGGGGACCGCGGTCCGACCCTGGAGTGGAGCGCCGAGGCCGAGCGCCGCCTCGCCCGGGTGCCCGGCTTCGTGCGACGCTTCGTGCGGCGACGAGCCGAGGATCATGTCCGCGCATGCGGCGAGAACGTGGTGCGCGCCGAGCATCTGGAGCTGCTGGCACGCCGCCGCTTCGGGGCCGAGGGGCCGCCCGCCGGGATGCGCCGGCCGCGGGCGAGGTGAGCGGCGATGGGCGGTAGCGAGGTGGTGGTTGTCGGTGCCGGCATCTCCGGCCTGACCGCCGCCCACGCCCTGCTCCGGCGCGGCCACCGGGTGCTGGTGCTGGAACGCCAGGTGCGGATCGGCGGCAACGCGATTTCCGAGCGGCTGGGCGGCTTCCTGATGGAGCACGGCCCGAGCTCGGTCAACGCGACGATCCCGGAGGCGCCCGCGCTTTCCCGGGAACTGGGCCTGACCGCCGAGGAATGCGGACTGACGGCCGCGGTGCGCCGCCGCTATCTGGTCAGAGATGGAAAGCTGCGGGCCATTCCCCTGCACCCCCTGGGGTTCGTCACCAGCTCCTATCTCGGCTGGCGCGCGCGTCTGCGCAGCCTGGCCGAGATCCTGGTGCCGCCCGCGTCGGAGGGCGTCGAGGAGACGGTGGCCGGGTTCTGGCGGCGCCGCTTCGGCCGCGAATTCGAGGAGGCGGTGATCGATCCGCTGGTCGGCGGCCTGTTCGCCGGATGCAGTCGGCAGCTCTCGATGCCGGCGACCTTTCCCAGGATCGTCGAGCTGGAGCGCCGCCACGGCTCCCTCACCCGGGCGATGCTCGCCCGGCGCCGCCTCGGCTCGGCCATGCCCGGCCGCCGCCTGTTCTCTTGGCGGCACGGGGTGGCGACCCTCCCCCGTGCGTTGGCCGCGGCCTTGGGCTCGGCGGTGCGCACCGGCGTCACGGTACGGCGGATCGCCCGAAGCGCGGGCGGTTTCCGTCTCGATCTCATTGATCGCGGCAGCCTCTTCGCCCGGGCCGTGGTGCTCGCCACCCAGCCCCATGTTGCCGCGGCCCTGCTCGAAGGTCTCGATGCCCCGGCCGCCGAGGCCGCCGGGGCCGTCGCCGCGCCGCCGCTGGCGGTCGCCTTCTTCGGCTTCCGCCGCCAGCAGATCGCCCATCCCCTGGATTTATTATTTCGGGCATCCGGTGAGTGGTCTGGCAAGGGAGCGAAATACTTCCGG
>CAYYZI010000081.1:0-8537 GCA_964475675.1 uncultured Geminicoccaceae bacterium | reverse complement strand
GGCCTTCGGCACCACGTCGGCTGCCGCGACGGCGCCGGGGGCCGCGCCGCAGGGCGCGGCCCCTCGCCGATGCCGGACGGCCTCGACGCTGCGCCGGCGGCGGGCTAAACCTCGGGGCAACCCTCGGCCGCCGATTCTCCGCTCGGGAGCCCCGATGCGCCTCGCCCCCTTCGTCCATCTGCGCGTGCGCTCCGCCTTCTCGCTGTTGGAGGGGGCGGTGCGCCATGCCGAGCTGGCCGCGCTCTGCCGCAGCCAGCGCATGCCGGCGGTGGCGGTCACCGACAACACCAACCTGTTCGGCGTCATGCCCTTCTGCGCGGCCGCCGCCAAGGCCGGCATCCAGCCGATCATCGGCGCCCTGCTGCCGCTCGAGACCGGTGATGCCGGCGGCCGGCGCAACGGCCGGGCGCCGGCGCCCGAGCATGTCGTGCTGCTGGTCCAGAACGAGGCCGGCTACCGCAATCTCTGCCGGCTTCTGAGCGACGCCTATCTGGGTGCCGAGAACGGCGCGCAGCCGCGCCTTTCGCCGGAGACGCTGGTCGCCGCCAGCGACGGGCTGCTGCTGCTCACCGGCGGGGCGCTGGGCCCCATCGGCGGGCTGATCCGGCGCCGGCACGTTGCGGCGGCCCGCGATCTTCTGCTGGCGCTGCGGGCCGGCTTTCCGGGGCGCCTCTATGTCGAGCTGCAGCGCCACGGGCTGGAGGCCGAGGCGGCGACCGAGGAGCTGTTCGTGGAATGGGCCCACGAATTCGAGCTGCCGCTGGTGGCTACCAACGATGTCCATTTCCTGACCGAGGACATGTTCGAGGCGCAGCAGGCGCTGCTGTGCATCGCCGCCGGTACCACCATCGACGACCCCGAGCGGCCGCGGCTGACGCTGGAACACCGCTTCAGGAGTGCGGCCGAGATGGTGGAGCTGTTCGAGGATCTGCCGGAGGCGGTGGCCAACACCCTGGTGATCGCCCGGCGCTGTGCCTATGCGGCGCCGAGCCGATCGCCGATCCTGCCCCATTTTCCCACCGGCGAGGGCCGCGACGAGGCCGAGGAACTCCGGATCCAGGCCCGCCGCGGTCTCCGGCAGCGGCTCGAAGCGCATGTCTTCACTCCGGGCATGGGCGAGGCGGAACGCGAAGCGGCCGCCCAGCCCTATCGCGAGCGGCTCGAATACGAGCTCGACATCATCGTCCAGATGCAGTTCCCGGGCTATTTTCTGATCGTCGCCGACTTCATCCAATGGGCCAAGCAGGAGGGCATTCCGGTGGGACCCGGGCGGGGCTCGGGGGCCGGTTCGGTGGTCGCCTGGAGCCTGCGCATCACCGATCTCGATCCGCTGCGCTTCGGTCTGCTGTTCGAGCGCTTCCTCAATCCCGAACGGGTGTCGATGCCCGATTTCGACATCGATTTCTGCCAGGACCGCCGCGACGAGGTGATCCGCTACGTGCAGCAGAAATACGGTGCCGATCGCGTCGCCCACATCATCACCTTCGGCAAGCTGCAGGCCCGGGCGGTCCTGCGCGATGTGGGTCGGGTACTCGGGCTGCCGTTCGGTCTCGTCGACAAGATCTGCAAACTGGTGCCGCACAATCCGGCCAATCCGCCGAGCCTCGACCAGGCGCTGGAAATGGAGCCGCGGCTGCGCGAGTTCCGCGACCAGGATCCCAATGTCGCCCGCATGATCGACATCGCCAGGAAGCTCGAAGGGCTGCCGCGCCACGCCTCGACCCATGCCGCCGGGGTGGTGATCGGCGACCGGCCGCTGGCCGAGCTGGTGCCGCTCTACCGCGATCCCCGCTCGCAGATGCCGGTCACCCAGTTCAACATGAAGGACGTGGAAAAGGCGGGGCTGGTCAAGTTCGATTTCCTCGGTCTCACCACCCTGACCATGCTGCGTCTGGCTCGCGATCTGGTGCAGGAGCGCGGCGTCGCGCTCGACCTCGAACGGCTCGGTCTCGAGGATGCCGCGACCTACGCATTGTTGAGCCGGGCCGAGACGGCCGGGGTGTTCCAGCTGGAATCGAGCGGCATGCGGGATGCCCTCAAGAAGCTCAAGCCCGACTGCTTCGAGGACATCATCGCCATGGTGTCGCTGTACCGGCCCGGGCCGATGGACAACATCCCCCGCTACATCAACGTCAAGCACGGCATCGAGCAGGCCAGCTACCTGCATCCCGCCCTCGCCCCCATCCTGCGCGAGACCAACGGCGTCATCATCTACCAGGAACAGGTGATGGAGATCGCCCGGCAGCTCGCCGGTTACACCCTGGGCGGCGCCGATCTGCTGCGGCGGGCAATGGGCAAGAAGATCCGGGCGGAGATGGACGCCCAGCGCGAGGTGTTCGTGCGCGGAGCGGCCCAGCGCGGCATCCCCGAGGACCAGGCGGCCCTGATCTTCGAACAGGTCGCCAAGTTCGCATCCTACGGCTTCAACAAGAGCCACGCCGCGGCCTATGCGCTGCTCGCCTATCAGACCGCCTATCTGAAGGCCAACCATCCGGTCGAGTTCTATGCCGCGGTGCTGACCATGGAAATGGGCAACCAGGACAAGCTCGCGGCCTATCGGCAGGAAATGCGGCGCAAGAACATTCCGCTCTACCCACCCGACATCAATGCCTCGGCCGAGCGCTTCCTGGTGGAGACCGGGGAGGAGGGCGCCGGGGTACGCTATGCGCTGGCGGCACTCAAGGGGGTGGGCGTGCAGGCGGTGCGCGCCATCGTCGCCGAACGCCAGCGCCACGGGCCGTTCGCCGATCTGTTCGATCTGACGGCCCGGGTCGGTGCCCGCATCCTCAACAAGCGGCTTCTGGAAGCACTGGTGCGGGCGGGGGCCTTCGACCGGCTGGAGCCCAACCGCCGGCGCCTGCTGGAAGCGGTCGAGGCGGCGCTGCGGTACGCCCAGGCCTGGGCCGCCAGCGAGCAGGACCAGCAGGCCAGCCTGTTCGGCGGCGAAGTGATCCGCCCGCGCCGCCCGGAGCTGCCCGAGAGCGAGGACTGGACCCAGCTCGAGCGTCTGCAGGAGGAGCTGAGCGTGGTCGGTTTCTATCTCTCGGCGCACCCGCTCGACGGCTATGCCTCGGAGCTCGAGCGGCTCGAGGTGGTGCCGGCGGCCGGCCTGTTCGACAATCCGGCACGCTTCGAGGGTCGGCGCGTGCGGCTGGCGGGGGTGGTGATCGGCAAGCAGGAGCGGACCGGCGGCCGCAGCCGCTATGCCTTCGTCCAGCTTTCCGACGCCAGTGCCCAGTTCGAGGTGATGGTGTTTTCGGACCTGCTGGCGCGTTGCCGCGAGCTGCTCGAAGGGCGGACGCCGTTGCTGGTGGAGGCCGATGCCCGTGTCGATGGCGGCGAAATCAAGCTGGTGGCGCAGCGGATCACGCCGCTGGAGCTGCGCGCGGCTGCCGGCGGCGGCACCCTCGAGCTGCGGGTGGCCGATGCTGCCGGGCTGGCGGCCCTGGCCCGCCTGGTTCGAGCCGAGGCCGGCAGCGGGCTGCGTCTGCGTCTGGTGCTTCCGGCCGCGGGCGGGCGGGAGGTGGTCGTCGAGCTTCCGCCGGACCGGCTGCTGCCCTGGCCCAATCGGCCCGATGTCGAACGGTTGCCCGGAGTCCTCGAGGTGGCCGAAACGTCCCGGCTGCATTGAGGCGAGGCGGCGCGGATCTCCCCCGGACGGCGCATGGGCCCGCCTTGACAAGGCCCCGGGCGCTACCTATTCCTCCGCTCGTCCGCCGATGGGGGATAGTTTAACGGTAGAACTCTCGGCTCTGGACCGAGCAGTCCTGGTTCGAATCCAGGTCCCCCAGCCAGACCCCGCCGAGATCCGGTTGCCGATGATGCCGTGGCATGTCGCGATGTGGCGGTGCCGCGCGCAATCTTTGCCCGCAATGGTTTCAGTCGTGCGCTGCCCCGCCGGCGGCGCGCTGCGAAGGCGGTCAGTCCTCGGCGCTGTCCTCGGGCTTGGCCACCACGCTCTTGAGGCGCAGGCGTTCGCGCGACTTGGCGCCGAGGCGCGGTGGTGGCGAGCTGTTGGCGGCCGGAGCCGCGGGCCGGGCTTCGGGGGCGGCCCGCGGTTCGGGCTCCTCCTCGGCCACCTCGGGCGGCGCCGACATCCGGCTCTGCTCGACGGCAGCACTGCTGGTGGTCACCGCCAGCGAGAGGGCCACTTCGCGCAGCCGTTCGGCGGAAACCTCGGGCATTTCCTCGACCGGCGCCACCGGTTCGGCGGCAGCCAGTTCCTGCTCCTGCAGCATGGCCTCGGCATCGGCGACGGTCAGCTTGAGGCGGGCGAGCTGCTCGAAGAATTCCTCGCGGGCCGCCGGCGGCAGCCGGTCGACGGCGCGCTCGGCCACCAGTTTTTCGGCCTGCGCGAGGATGTTTCGCGCGTGCACGGCCTGACCGGAAGCCTTCACGTTTCCGGCCAGCATCTGGGCCAGGGACTTGGTCGCGGGCTGGAGCAGGGGCAACAGTTCCGCGGCGCTCTGCGGCACGCGCCGGCCATTGCCGTCACGCTGACGTCGGGGACCCCCCTTCGGCCGCTTTTTGGGTCGACGGTACGGGAACATCGGTTTCGGTTTCATTCCTCCGCTCGCTGCTGGCGGACTCGACGGGATCTCGGTGCTTGCGGTGTGCCCTTCGCGCGCCGACGCTGCCGATGCTGTCCGTCCGCGGTCTCGTCCCGTCGGGCGGCAGGCGACAGATACCCATTCCGGACTCGCGGCCCCCCGACAGGGCGCAATTGCCCTCTCAAGAGCCGATCAACACGCTAGGTCCGACCCTCCGGCCAGCGATTGCCGGGAGGTGTCTGCTTGTCCTTGTCTCCTAGAAGTAACGATTGGCAACTCCTTTTCAAGCCAAAAACGCTCGACGCCGGTTGCCGGTGCCGCCAGCGGCGAAGGGAATCGTCGCCGGTACCGGTTCCGTCACGGCCCGTCGGCGGACTTGCGGCCCGCCGCTGCCGGTCCCGAAGGCGCCTTGGGCAACAACACATGGATCCACGCATGCTCGCCGGGCAGCAGCCTTCCGCCGCTGCGGCGAAGCTGCAGCCCGGCCAGTTCCAGGAGGATCTGCCCGCGCGCCGTGCCGGGATCGGGACGCGCATCGGGCAGCGCGATCCGGACCGTGCGGTGCCGTTCGCACACCTGCGGCGGTTGCTCCGCCTGCGGGGGACAGAGCAGTGCGAGGGCGGCGCGGACCTCCTCGGGAGCAACCAGGACGGTGGCTTCCGGCACTCGCCCCGTCGCGTTCGCGGGCAGCAGATCGGCCAGCGCGACCGGTCGCCGGACGGGAGGCGGTGCCTCGCGCAGCCGGTCGATCGCCTGACAGTGCCGGATGTGCCGTTCCAGTTCGCGGGCCGCCTCGGCGATCGTCGCCACCGCCCCGAGACCCTCGGCGCTGAGCGGTCCGGCGGCCCCCGCCAGCAGCAGCTCGCTGGCGCCGCGCACGGCATTGAGGCAGGTGAACAGCTCGTGGGCGGCGAACCAGGGCCGCGGCGCGGGCGCCTTCACGGGGCCGCTCCGGCCCGAGCTCACTTTCCGTATTCCATGCGCGCTCTCCGCGGACCCGCAGCCCCGAACCCCTCATCGGCCGGCCCCGCCGCGCCCGCCGGTCGGGGCCCTGCCGCCACCGGAAGCCGCCGTGGGCGCTCCGGCCGCCGCGTCAGCGCAGGAAGGCGGAGCCACCGGCCGGGCGGGGCGCGGCACTGGGGATGTGGACCCAGCGCTTGGTGGCATTGGCCGAGTAGTAGGGGCGGTACTGCGGCAGCGCCTCGTCCGGGCGGATGGCGTTGGTGACATTGTCCAGGACCAGCACCTTGCCGTCGAGATGGACGGCGAGCACCGCGTGATCGATGCCGCGGCGGGTGTCCCGGAGCACCACCACCCGCATCTCCTCGTCGGGCACGCCGAGGGCGCGCAGGCTCACATACTTGAAGATCGCATAGTCCTCGCAGTCGCCCGAGCGATCGAGGAACTCGAGCGGCGAGGCCCAGTAGTCGTTGACCCCGTAGTTGGCCGGGTCGACGATGTAGCGGTTGCGGTTGGCGAAGCGGTTGACGGCGTCGAGCTGCTGTGCCCGGGGTGCACCCTTGAGCGAGTTCAGCAGGACTTGCCATTCGCGGACCAGCGGATCGGGACAGTCCGCGTCGCTGGCGGCGCAGCGCGCGTAGATCTCGCGCTCGCCGGCGATGCGTTTCAGGACAGCCTCCCATTTCGGCAGTTCGAGCCGGTTGGCCGCCGACAGCGGCAGGGTGCCGAGCAGCCGCGGGACCGTGGCTCCCGCCGGCTGGCCGAACAACAGGGCGATCGCGAGCAGCAGGAGCGGAGGGATGGTCCGTGGCATCGGCTGTTCCGGAGCTGGTTTGTGCTACCGGGAGCCATGATGCGCGCCACTCGTTACCAAAGGTTTAATGTCGTCGCATTTGTTCTACGCAGCGGAGGGTTGACCTTGCTGTAACTGGAACCCCTACCTAGCCGGACAGGGCAACCGTTGGAGAGCGACCATGAAGCTGCGGGTGAAGGGCATGAGCTGCGGACATTGCGCCAAGGCGATTCGCGAGGCGATCAGCGCGGTCTGCGCAGAGGCCAGGGTCGAGGTCGATCTCGAGGCCGGCACTGTCACCGTCGAGGGCACCGACGATCGGGCCGCGATCGCCAAGGCCATCGAGGAAGCGGGGTACGAGGTCCAGGAAGAGGCGCTGGGCGGCGCCTCGCCGGCCTGAGCCGGCGACCGGAGTCGAGGCGGGCGGGCATGGAACGGAGCCCGCCCGCTCCCGCCTCCCTGTCGAAGTCCCTTTCAAGCCGCGGCCGGCTGGGCTAGGTGTAAGGGGCGGGCCAGCGGGTCCGACCGACATAGTTCCAAAGCAGGGAGTGCACCGTGAAACGACAATTGGGGATGGTCTCGCTGGCGACGCTGGCGCTGACCCTCATCGCGCCGACAGTCGGTGCCAAGACTCTCGTCTACTGTTCGGAAGGCAGCCCGGAGGGTTTCAACCCGGCCTTCTACACCGCCGGCACCACCTTCGATGCCTCTTCCCGGCAGATCTTCAACCGTCTCGTCGAGTTCAAGCTGGGCACCACGCAAGTGGAACCGGCGCTGGCCGAGAGCTGGGAAGTCTCGGAGGATGGCCTCCAGTACACCTTTCGCCTGCGCAAAGGGGTGAAATGGCAGACCACCAAGAATTTCACGCCAACACGTGAATTCAACGCCGACGACGTGATCTTCAGCTTCGAGCGGCAGTGGAAGACGGATCATCCCTATCATGCGATCGGCGGCGCATCGTACGAATATTTCGAGAGCATGGGGATGCCCGGTCTTCTCGACCGCATCGAGAAGGTGGACGAATACACCGTCCGGATCGTCCTGAAGAAGCCGGAGGCGCCGTTCCTCGCCAACATGGGCATGGATTTCGCCTCCATCTTTTCGGCCGAGTATGCCGACAGGATGATGCAGGCGGGAACGCCCGAGAAGGTCGATCTCGAGCCGGTCGGCACCGGCCCCTTCCAGCTCGTCGCCTATCAGAAGGATGCGGTGATCCGCTACAAGGCGCATCCCGACTACTGGCGCGGCAAGGCCAAGATCGACAATCTGGTGTTCGCCATCACCCCCGACGCTTCGGTGCGCTACCAGAAGCTCAAGGCCGGGGAATGCCAGGTGATGCCCTATCCCAACCCGGCCGATGTGGCGGCGATGAAAGCCGATCCCGAGATCGTGGTGATGGAGCAGGAGGGCCTCAACGTCGGCTATCTGGCCTTCAACACCGAGAAGAAGCCGTTCACCGACAAGCGGGTGCGCCAGGCCCTCAACATGGCCACCAACAGGCAGGCGATCATCGACGCCGTGTTCCAGGGCGCGGCCAGGATCGCCAAGAATCCGATCCCGCCGACCATGTGGTCGTACAACGATGCGGTGAAGGACTATCCCTACGATCCCGCCGCGGCCAGGAAGCTGCTCGCCGAAGCGGGCTACCCCGACGGCTTCAAGACCGACATCTGGGCGATGCCCGTGCAGCGGCCCTACAACCCCAATGCCCGCCGCATGGCCGAGCTCATTCAGGCCGACTGGAAGGCGGTCGGGGTCGATGCGGAAATCGTCTCCTTCGAATGGGGCGAGTATCTGAAGCGCTCCAAGCAGGGCGAGCACGGCACGGTGCTGCTCGGCTGGACCGGCGACAACGGCGATCCCGACAACTTCCTCTACGTGCTGCTCGGCTGTGAGGCGGCCAAGGACGGCACCAACCGGGCCCGCTGGTGCAACGAGCGGTTCGAGGATCTGGTGGTCCGCGCCAAGCGCACCACCGACATCGCCGAGCGCACCCGGCTCTACGAGGAAGCGCAGGTGGTCTTCAAGGAAGAGGCCCCCTGGATCACCATCGCCCATTCCATCGTCTTCATGCCGATGCGCAAGGAGGTGAAGGGCTACGTGATGGATCCGCTGGGCGGCCACAGCTTCTACTCGGTCGATCTGGTCGAGTAGACGCGGCTGCGATCGCGGCGTTTCCCGGGGCGGCTTCAGGGCCGCCCCGTTCCGTTTCGGTCCGTCGGCCGCCGCAGCCG
>CAYYZI010000080.1:0-8585 GCA_964475675.1 uncultured Geminicoccaceae bacterium | reverse complement strand
CTATTCCGATCTGAGCTCGCCCTCGAGGGCGGCCGGGTCGCCGCGGCGCGGGCGGCGTGCCAGCCGCCGCGCCAGGGCCCGGGTCGCCTCGAGGTCGGGAAGCTCCAGCCGGACCGCCGTCACCCCATCTCAGTAACGATAATAGTCGGGCTTGAAGGGGCCCTCGGGGGCCACGCCGATATACTCCGCCTGCCTGGGGCTGAGGCGGGTGAGCTTGACCCCGAGCTTGTCGAGATGGAGGCGCGCCACCTTCTCGTCGAGATGCTTGGGCAGCACATAGACCCGGTTCTCGTACTTGCCGGGGTTCGTCCACAGCTCGATCTGGGCCAGCACCTGGTTGGTGAAGGAAGCGCTCATCACGAAGCTGGGATGGCCCTTGGCGCAGCCCAGATTGACCAGCCGGCCCTTGGCCAGGACGGTGATCCGCTTGCCGTCCGGGAACTCCACCTCGTCGACCTGGGGCTTGACCTCGTGCCACTTGAAATTGGCCAGGGCGTCGATCTGGATCTCGTTGTCGAAATGGCCGATGTTGCAGACGATGGCGCCGTCCTTCATGGCCCGCATGTGATCGATGGTGATGACGTCGACATTGCCGGTGGCGGTAACGAAGATGTCGCCGATCGGCGCCGCTTCCTCCATGGTCACCACCTGATAGCCCTGCATCGCCGCCTGCAGGGCGCAGATCGGGTCGATCTCGGTGATCATCACCTGCGCCCCCTGCGAGCGCAGGGCCTCGGCCGAGCCCTTGCCGACATCGCCGAAGCCGCAGACCACAGCGCGCTTGCCGGCGATCATCACCCCGGTGGCCCGCTTGATGCCGTCGAGCAGGCTCTCCCGGCAGCCGTAGAGATTGTCGAACTTGGATTTGGTGACGCTGTCGTTGACGTTGATCGCCGGGATCCGCAGCCTGCCCTGCTTTTCCATCTCGTAGAGACGGTGGACGCCGGTGGTGGTTTCCTCCGAAACGCCGCGCACATCGGCGAGCAGATCGTCATGGCGGTCGTGCATGATCTTGGTCAGATCACCGCCGTCATCGAGCAGCAGGTTGGGGCGCCAGCCATCGGGCCCGAGAATGGTCTGCTCGATGCACCATTCGTATTCCTCCTCGGTCTCGTCCTTCCAGGCGAACACCGGCACGCCCTCGGCGGCCATCGCCGCGGCGGCCTGGTCCTGGGTCGAGAAGATGTTGCAGGAGGACCAGCGCACCTCGGCACCCAGATGGCGCAGGGTGCGGATCAGCACCGCGGTCTCGACCGTCATGTGGAGACAGCCGGCGATGCGCGCACCGCGGAGCGGCCTGGCGTCGCCGAACTCCCGGCGCAGCGCCATCAGGCCGGGCATTTCCCGCTCGGCGAGGGCGATCTCCCGCCGGCCCCACTCGGCAAGTCCGATATCGGCAACCTTGTAATCGTTCACCTGTTTCATCTTTCCATCCAGTCACGAGGGAACAGGGGCGATGGCGGTCCATCGCCCGCAATGGTCATTCGTCGAAACCGCGTTCCACCAGATCCGCGAGGGCATCGATGGCGGCGGCGGCATCGCGGCCGCTGGCCTCGAGCCGGAGCGCGCTGCCGCGGCCCGCGGTCAGCATCATCAGGCCGAGGATCGAGGTTCCCGGCACCGTCACCTCGTCCTTGCTGACGGTGATCTCGGCACGGAACCCCTCGGCGAGGCGCACGAACTTGGCCGCGGCGCGGGCATGCAGGCCGCGCTCGTTGACGATCCGCACGGTTGCCGCAGCCTTCGGCTGCTCGACTTCCGCCATCTCAGTCACGATCCACCGCCAGGCATTTGCTGGCGACGCGGATGTACTTGCGCGCCGCTTCCTGGGCCGCTTCCACGGCGGCCGCCAGCGGCTGGTTCTTGCGCACGCTCGCCAGCTTGACCAGCATCGGCAGATTGACCCCGGCGATCACCTCGATGTCGGGCCGGTCCATGACCGACAGGGCGAGGTTGGAGGGGGTGCCGCCGAACATGTCGGTGAGGATGATGACGCCCTTGCCCTGGTCGACCGCCGCCACCGCTTCGAGGATGCTGCAGCGGCACTGCGCGACATCTTCCTCGGCGCCGATGCACACGGTACGCACGGCTTCCTGCGGCCCCACCACATGTTCGAGTGCGGCCACGAATTCCCTGGCGAGACCGCCATGCGTGACCAGGACAAGTCCGATCATCGAGCGCTCCGGGGCTGCTCCTTCGCTCATGGCGCCGGCAGCTCGCGATGCACGAGATTGACGCGCCAGCCGTCGCCCTGCAGGCACCGGGCGATCCGTTCGGCAACGAACACCGAGCGGTGCTGGCCGCCGGTACAGCCCAGCGCAATGGTGAGGTAGCTCTTACCTTCGCTCCGATAGCGTGGCAACAGCTGGCGCAGCAGCGCCACCAGGCCGGCCTCGAACGGGGCCAGCGCGCCGTCCCGCAGGATGAAGGCCTGCACCTCGGGATCGCGCCCGGTGCGCGGCCGCAGCGCCGGATCGTAATGGGGGTTGGCGAGGAACCGCACATCGATGACGAGATCGGCCTCGCGCGGCAGACCGTGCCGGTAGGCGAAAGACATCACGGTGACCACCAGCCCCGGCTCGCGACCATCGCCGAAACGGCTTTCCAGCAGCCGGCGCAGAGCGGGAAGCGGCAGCCGGCTGGTATCGATCACCAGATCGGCGGCCTCCCGGAGCGGTGCCATCAGCCCGCGCTCCCGGGCGATGCCGTCGGCCACCGGCCGGTCATGGGCCAGCGGATGGCGCCGGCGGGTCTCGGTGAAGCGGCGCAGCAGGGTCTCGTCGTCGGCATCGAGGAACAGCAGATCGGGCCGGGCGGCACCCTCCCGCGTCAGGCGTCCGAGTTCCTCGAGCAGGGCGCGGGGGGCGAAGCGGCGGCTGCGGGTGTCGATGCCCAGTGCCAGATCCTGCCCGGCATCGTCCTCGCCGCGCAGCAGACGCGGCAACAGCGGCAGCGGCAGATTGTCCACCGCCTCGAAACCCAGATCCTCGAGCATCCGCAGCGCCGAGGTACGTCCGGCGCCAGCCATGCCGGTCACGATCACCGTGCGGGACATCAGGCGATCCGCGTTGCGTGCAGAAGCAGTCGCAATCTCGCCACCGCGGAGGCTGCGAAGGGGTCGAGCGTCACCTGCGGCAGCTCGACGCCGCATATGGTCGTTCGCGCGAACTCGGGCAAGCGGGTGCCGCGCATGCGGCGGCGCAGCTCGACCACCAGATCGATGACCGTGGGGCCGCCGGCGGCGACGTGGAAGATGCCGGCGCCGCGCATCTCGACGAGGCCGGCGCGGGCATGGGGGCGCGCCCGCAGACCGGCACCGCCGGGCTCGAGCACCACCAGATCGTCGGCCACCAGGCGTGCCCCGGCCTCCAGCAGACGCACCACCAGTTCCGACTTGCCGGTGCCCGGACGGCCGCGGATCAGCAGTCCGCGCTCCAGCCAGCGCACCGAACTCGCATGCATGGTACAGCCGGTCGGGGAACGGGGGGCGGGTCGCCCCTCGGCTTCCGCCGTCACCGGTTTCAGGCCGCGTGGCTCTGCGCGCCGCCGGCGAGAAGCTTGTACACGCGACCGATATCGCTTTCGCTGCGCAGACGCGCGCGCAGCTCGGGATTGCGCAGCAGCCGGGCGAGCCGGGCCAGTGCCTTCAGATGTTCGGTGCTGGCGGCGGCGGGGGCGAGAATGAAGAAGACCAGATCGACCGGCTGCTCGTCGAGGGCCTCGAAGTCGAGCGGCTCGGCCAGCCGCACGAAGCCGCCGATGATGCGGTCGAGGCCCTCGATCTTGGCATGGGGAATGGCGATGCCTTCGCCGATGGCGGTGGTGCCCAGCTTCTCGCGCTCCAGAAGCGCACTCAGCACCCGGCTGGACTCGATCCCGAGATCCCTGGCCGCGAGCTCGGCCAATTCCTGCAGGAGCTGGCGCTTGCTGCGGGCGCGGAGGTCGAGAACGATGCGTTCGGGAGTGATCAGTTCTGCCATGTCGACCATGCACGAGCTCCTTCGTGCTGCGGGCGGCGGCGCGGGGCGCGCGTCGCACGGAAAAGAGCCGGCCGGCTGCGGACAGAAGGGAGCAGGCGGTCGGAGGCCGGCAGCGCCGGCCCGGACGAAGACAGGATGGAGGCGGACTGTCGGCATTTCTGGTCCGCGAGGTTCTCAAGGCGGCGCGATCTACGCCCAGCAGCCCCGCTTGTCAAGGCTGGCGGTGTGGAACCGGCGTCCGCCCTCTGCCAGCACGATCTTCGCTCACCGCCCCAAGGCCTTGAGACGGCGACGTTCCACCGAGGAGGGGATGCCCAGGGCCTCGCGATACTTGGCCACAGTGCGCCGGGCGACGGCGACCCCCTCGCCGCGCAGCAGGCCGACGATCTGGTCGTCGGACAGCACCTTGCGCGGATCCTCCTGCTCGATCAGGCGCCGGATCCGCAGGCGGATCGATTCCGCACTCACATTCTCGCCATTGTCGCCGGCCAGCGCCGTGGAGAAGAAATAGCGGAAGGGAAAGGTGCCGTGGGGGGTGCCCACATACTTGCCGGCCACCGCCCGGCTGACCGTGCTCTCGTGGAGCTCGAGGGCGGCGGCGATCTCGCGCAGCACCAGCGGCCGCAGCACCGTCGGCCCGCGCTCCAGGAAGGGGCGCTGGCGTTCGAACACCGCCCGGCCGACGCGCAGGATGGTGCGTGCCCGCTGCTGCAGGGAGCGCACCAGCCAGTTGGCCGACTGCAGCCGTTCCCCGATATATTCGCGGGCGCTGCGGTCCAGCTTGGTGCTCGAAAGCTCGGCGTACCAGGCCTTGTCCACCAGCACCCGCGGCAGCATGGCGCTGTTGAGCTCGACCCGCCAGCCGCGCTGGCCGATGCGGTAGACGAAGAGATCGGGGATCGCGGTGGCCGGCTCCTCGGCAGTAAAGCGCAGGCCGGGCCGCGGATCGAGCGCCCGGATCTCGGCGATCATCTGCTCCAGATCCTCGCGATCGGTACGGCACAGCCGCATCAGCCGGGCGAAATCGGCCCGCGCCAGCAGCTCGAGATGCTCGAGCAGCCGGGCCATCAGGGGGTCGAGGCGATCGCGTTCGGCCAGCTGCAGGGCGAGGCACTCGCGCAGATCGCGGGCTCCGACACCGGTCGGATCGCAACGCTGCAAGGCGGCCCGGGCCGCGGCCACCAGTTCCTCGCCGACCCCCAGCCTGCCCGCGAGATCGCTGTCGGATTCGCGCAGATAGCCATCCTCCTCGACATGGTCCACGAGCGCCAAGGCCACCTCGCGCAGCGTCCGGTCCCGGAGATCGGAGCCGAGCTGCAGGCGCAGATGCTCGTGCAGCGAGGGCGGGCGGCTCAGGCGCTGCTCGAGGGAAAGGGTCTGTTCGCCGGCCGGCCGGCTCACGCAGCTGCGGGCACTCAGCCGGGCGTCGGCGGCCGCGGGCGCGCGCGGCTGCTGCCAGCCGTCGATGTCCTCGTCGGGTTTCGCCGATGGAGCCAAGGGCCGTGGCGGGCCGTCCACCGCTGCCTCGCCGTCGCTGCGCGGTGCGCGGCTCTCCGAATATTCGGCGAGGCGCAGGAACGGATTGTCGGCCAGTTCCCGCTGCACCAGATCCTGCAGCTCGACATGGGAAAGCTGCAGCAGCTTGATCGCCTGCTGCAGCTGCGGCGTCAACACCAGCCCCTGCGTCTGTCTGACCTGAAGGCCGAGATTGAGCGCCATGGCCGGACTCAGAGCCGGAACGACTCGCCGAGATAGACCCGGCGCACCAGGGGATCGGCGACGATCTCGGCGGGCGTCCCCTCGCGCAGCAGGCTGCCGTCATGAAGGATGTAGGCCCGGTCGATGAGCTCGAGCGCGTCGCGCACATTGTGGTCGGTGATCAGCACCCCGAGACCGCGGTCCTTGAGATGGCCGACCAGGCGGCGGATCTCGGCGACATTGATCGGATCGATGCCGGCCAGCGGTTCGTCGAGCAGCAGGTAGCGGGGCTGGGAGGCGAGGGCGCGGGCGATCTCCGTGCGCCGCCGTTCACCGCCGGAAAGCGCCAGGGCGGGGCTCCTGCGCAGATGGCAGAGGCCGAACTCCTCCAGCAGTGCCTCGACCCGTGCCTCGGCCTTGGCCCGGTCGGGCTCGGCGATCTCGGCGATCGCCCGGATGTTGTCCTCGACGTTGAGGCCGCGGAAGATCGAGGCTTCCTGCGGCAGATAGCCGACCCCGAGGCGACCACGCCGATGCATGGGCAGGGCGGTGATGTCGCGGCCATCGAGGAGCACCCGCCCCTGATCGGCGGCGATCAGGCCGGTGATGATGTAGAAGGTGGTGGTCTTGCCGGCGCCGTTGGGACCGAGCAGCCCGACCGCCTCGCCCGGCCGCACGGCGATCGAGACGTCCGACAGCACCTTGCGGCCGCCGAACGACTTGCCGAGCCCGCGGCCGGCCAGCCCGACGCTGTCCGCCTGCGGCTCGCGGCGCGTGGCGTCGGCCGCCTGGCTGTCGGGTCGGTCGATCACCTTCATTCGGTTCCGCTCTCCGCCTTGGCGGAACCGCTCTGCTGCCCGCCGGCTCCGCCCTGCTCCTTGGCCGGCACGAAGGTGGCGCGCACGCGGCCGCCAGTCTCCGCACCGGCGGTCATCACCGCCCGCCCCGCCTCGAGGTCGATGTCGAGGCGGGCGCCCTCGATGACGTTCTCGCCGCGGACCAGGACCACATTGCCCTCGAGCTGCATGGTGCCGCCGATCACATCATAAACGGCGCGATCGGCCTTGGCGGTCTCCTCGGGAGTGGAGATCACCACATTGCCCTCGGCCTCGATGCGCCGGATGACCTGGGCGGGGGCGGTCTGCTGCTCGCCGAAGGCGTAGGCGACGCGGACCTCGTCGGCGCGCAGCACGAGCTCCCCCTGGACCGCCTCGACATTGCCGGCGAAGGTGGCCATCTGGTTGTTCTGCTCGACCGTCAGCCGGTCGGCGGTGACCTCGATGGGCAGGATCGAATCATGTGCCGCGAGGCCGTTCTGCTGGGCCGTGGCGATGCCGGCCTGCAGCAGCATCAGCAGCGGAACCAGCAGCCAGACCAGCGCCTGCGAGCCCGCTCTCCTCGGTTTCCCCGCCCTCATGGTGCCGTTCCCTCTCCCTGACTTTTCGTTGTTCGCGACGGTTGTCATGCGATGCCGGCACGCAGGCAGTCGTGGACGTGGAGCGCACCGACCGGGCGCCCGTCCTCGACCACGAACAGAACGGTGATCGCGCAGCTGTTCATCAGCGCCAGCGCTTCCACCGCCAGCGCCCGGCGGTCGATGGTCCGCGGCCGCGTGGTCATCAGCTCGCGCGCCCGGATCTCCAGCAGGCCGGGACCCATGTGGCGGCGCAGATCGCCGTCGGTGATGATTCCGGCGAGGCGTCCCGCATCGTCGACGATGCCCACGCAGCCGAGGCATTTGCGGGTCATCTCCAGCACCGCCTCGGTCATTGGCGTATCGCCCCGCACCAGCGGCAGATCCTCGTCGCGGCGCATGAGCTGTTCGACCCGCATGAGCTGGGCGCCGAGCTTGCCGCCCGGATGGAACATCGCGAACTGGCGCGCCGAGAAGCCCTTCTGCTCGAGCAGGGCGACCGCCAGCGCATCGCCGAGCGCCAGCATCGCGGTGGTGGAGCTGGTCGGGGCCAGGCCCATCGGGCAGGCCTCGCCGATCTGCGGCAGCAGCAGGGTGTGATCGGCGGCCTCGGCCAGCGTGCTGCCCGCCCGTCCGACCATGGCGATGAGCGGGATGTGGAAGCGGCGGGTATAGAGGGTGAGATCGCGCAGCTCGGCGGTCTCGCCGGAATTGGACAGGGCCAGCACCGCATCCTTGGCGGTGATCATGCCGAGGTCGCCATGGCTGGCCTCGGCCGGATGCACGTAGAGCGCCGGGGTTCCGGTGGAGGCCAGGGTGGCCGCGATCTTGCGGGCGATATGGCCGCTCTTGCCCATGCCGGTGACCACCACGCGACCCTCGATCGCGGCCAGGCGGTTCACCACCTCGGCGAAATCCTCGCCGATGGCGGCCGCCACCACATGCAGGGCCTCGGCCTCGGTCTCGATCACCCGCCGGCCGCTTTCGATCGCCGCCTGCGTCTTCGCCGGGGCGTCGGACGGCAGCGGGAAATCCGCCGGAGCTTCCCGCAACTCGTTCATGGGCTCGTCTTCCACGGTTGTTCCACCCGACTGCCGCGCCGCGGATGGCGCCGAAGGGCCATCGCGCCCGGGAGTATGGGTTGCCCGCAGGGGGGCGTCAATCTGGCGGAATGCGGCATGCCCGGTCCTCTCAATGGGCGAAGATGTCCTGCTCACCCCAGCCCTCGAGATCGAGCCGGGCGCGCATCGGCAGAAAGCCGAAGCAGGCGGCGGCCAGGCTGTCGCGCCCCTCGCGCTCGAGCATGGCATCGAGGCTGTCGCGCAGCGCGTGGAGATGGAGGACATCATTGGCGGCGTAGCGCAACTGGGCCTCGCTCAGACTGGGGGCGCCCCAGTCCGAGCTCTGCTGCTCCTTGGGCAGGTCGATGCCCAGCAGTTCGCGGCACAGATCCTTGAGGCCGTGGCGGTCGGTGTAGGTGCGGGTAAGCTTGG
>CAYYZI010000079.1:0-8590 GCA_964475675.1 uncultured Geminicoccaceae bacterium | reverse complement strand
GCTGGCGACGGACGTCGTCCGCCCGGCGGGGACGGGTGAAAAAATACGACGGGAATCCGGTCACAGCAACGCGAAAATCCATTTTCTGTTGCAAAATCACATGCTCGCACCTAGCAGTTTCCGGTGCCGGGGAGGATGCCGGGACGGAAGCGATCATGTTCGGGCTCGAGGGCAGACGGGTGGTGATCACCGGCGCGGGCGGCGGCGTCGGAACCGCCCTGCTGGAGGTGTTTTCCGGCCTCGGCGCCGAGCTCGTGGCCTGCGATCTGCCCGGTGTGGAAATGGCCGATGTCCGGCTGGGCGAAACCCACCGTTTCGATCTCGCCGATCACGAGGCGACCGCTGCCGCGGCTGCGGCCATCGCCGCCGCCGGTGCGCCCGATGTGGTGATCTCCAATGCCGGTGCGACCCGGGCGGAGACCCTCGCGCAGACCGACCCGGAAGCGTTCGATCGGGAGCTGGAGCTCAATCTCGGGGGTGCGGTGCGTTTCACCGCCGCCCTGCTGCCGGCCATGCGGCGGCGCCCGGAGGGTGCCTGCTTCGTCTTCGTGTCCTCGGTCAACGCCGTCCAGCATTTCGGCAATCCCGCCTACAGCGTGGCCAAGGCGGGATTGCACGCCTGGATGCGGGCGCTCGCCACCGAGGAGGGGGGCAACGGCATCCGCGCCAATGCGGTGATGCCGGGCTCGATCCGGACCCCGGCCTGGGACGCCCGGCTCGCGCGCGACCCCGACATGGTGCACCGGGTAGCACGGCTCTATCCGCTGGGACGCCTGGTCGAGCCGCGCGAGGTGGCATTGGCGGTGGCATTTCTCGCTTCGCCCCTGGCCAGCGGCATCACCGGTGCGGTGCTGCCGGTGGATGCCGGGCTGACCGCTTCCAACCTGCCGTTTCTCCGGGAAATCTCATGACTCCGCGGCGTCGTTCGACAGGGGCGATTCCCGCCCTCGAGCTCGTCGATGTCACCAAGCGTTTCGGCGCGGTGACGGTGATCGAAGGCCTGTCGCTGGCGATCGAAAAGGGGGAGTTCGTGGTCCTGGTCGGCCCCTCGGGCTGCGGGAAGTCGACCCTGCTGCGGATGATCGCCGGGCTGGAGACGATCTCGGAAGGAGACCTGATCATCGAGGGGGAGCGGGCCAACGATGTTCCGCCCCAGAAGCGCAACATTTCGATGGTGTTCCAGTCCTACGCCCTGTTCCCGCACATGACGGTCCGGGGCAATATCGCCTTCGGCCCCAGGATCCGCGGCGAGCAGCCGTCGCGGGTCGAAGCCGCCATCCGGCGCGCCAGCGAGGTACTCAAGCTCACCGAGTTCCTGGAGCGGATGCCACGCCAGCTTTCCGGGGGGCAGCGCCAGCGGGTGGCCATGGGTCGGGCGATCGTCCGCGACCCCCGTCTGTTCCTGTTCGACGAACCGCTCTCCAACCTCGATGCCAAGCTCAGGGTGCAGATGCGCACCGAGATCAAGGCCCTGCACCAGAAGCTGAAGGTGACCATCGTCTACGTCACCCACGACCAGATCGAGGCGATGACCATGGCCGATCGCATCGTGGTGATGAACGGAGGGCGCATCGAGCAGATCGGCACCCCGCTCGAGGTCTATGACCGGCCGGTCAACCGTTTCGTCGCCGGCTTCATCGGCTCGCCGGCGATGAGTTTCCTCGATGCCCGCTATCGCAGCGCGGAGGGCGGTCCCGCCGCGTGGCTGGCCGATGGCAGCGTGCTGCCCACCGCGCGGGTGGCCTGCGCCGAGGGCGCGCCGGTGGTGGTCGGAATACGCCCCGATTCCTTCCGGCGCGACCCGCAGGGGCCGCTCACCATGACCGTCGAGGTGGTGGAGCCGACCGGACCCGAAACCCATGTCTACGGCGAAGTGGCGGGGGCGGAGGTGCGTGCGGTGTTCCGCGATCGCAACCTGCCGAAACCCGGCGACCGGCTGCGGCTGTCGGTCGATCCCGGCGAGGTGCATCTGTTCGATGCCGGGGAGCAGGGAGCCCGGCTATGAAAAAGGGGAAGAGGCCGGTGGACATCGACACCCGCGAGGCCCGCACGGTGGACATCATCGGCCGTCTGCGTCAGCGGGCGCGCAAGGGCAGGGGTGCCGAACGGCGCCTCGCCGAATGCATTCTCGCCGATCCCCGCTTCGCCGCCAGCGCCCCCATCGCCGAGATCGCGGAGCGGGCCGGGGTCAGCGAGCCGACCGTCACCCGTCTGGCGCGCGCGATGGGTTTTTCGGGCACCCGCGACATCCGCTTCCACCTCGCCCAGGCCCTGGCCATCGGCGGCGCCTACATGGGCGATCCCGCGCGGGGGCGGGACGCGGGCCGGGGAACCCCGGGCCTGGTCGCCGCGGTGACGACCGATGCCCATGCCGCCATCGACCGGATGATGCTCGGGATCCGGGAAGACGAGATCGAAGCGATCGCCGGGATCCTCGCCGCTGCCCGGCAGATCCTGATCTGCGGCACCGGCGGCAGCTCCTCGATGGCCGCGGTGGAATTCGAGAACCGCCTGTTCCGGCTGGGGCTCAAGGTCTCCGCACGGACCGACCCGCAGCTCCAGCGGATGAACGCCTCGGTGCTGGCGGAAGGGGACGTGATCGTCGGTTTCTCGATTTCCGGACAGGTCACCTCGGTTCTCGACGCACTCTCGATCGCCCGCCAATACGGCGCCCACACGGTGGCCATCACCACACCCGACACGCCCATCGCCGCGGTGGCCGAGACCCGCCTTCCCCTGACCATCGAGGAGCACACCGACCTCTACAAGCCCTCGCCGGCCCGCTACGGGCTGCTCGCCCTGGTCGACACGCTGGCTCTCGCCACCGCCCGGGCGATCGGCCCCGAAGTGGTCGAGAAGCTGCGACGGGTGCGGCAGAACCTGGCCAGCCAGAACATCCTCGATCCCAAGATGCCGATCGGAGACTGAGCCCGTGCACACGGCCGATCTCGATACCCCCGCCGTCCTCGTGGATCTCGAAAAGGTGGAACGCAACCTGCGCCGCGCCCAGGATTACGCCGACCGGCACGGGCTTTCCCTGCGGCCCCACATCAAGACCCACAAGCTCCTGCGTTTCGCCCGACAGCAGCTCGATCTCGGCGCCCGCGGCATCACCTGCCAGAAGCTCGGCGAGGCCGAATGCATGGCGGATGGCGGGATCGATGACATCCTCGTGACCTACAACATCCTCGGCGCCGCCAAGCTGGCCCGGCTCGCCGCCCTCCATGCGCGCATCCGGCTGGCGGTGGTGGCCGACAGCCGCGAGGTGGTCGAGGGCTATGCCGCTACCTTCGCCGACCCACACAAGCCGTTGTCCCTACTCGTCGAATGCGATACCGGTGCCGGACGCTGCGGGGTGCAGACCCCGGCCGCCGCGCTGGATCTCGCGCAGACCATCGCCGCGGCCCCGGGTCTCCGCTTCGCCGGGCTGATGACCTACCAGCCGCAGGGGGCCACCGCCACTACCGACGCCTGGCTCGCCGAGGCGCGCAGGCTGCTGTGCGGGGCCGGTCTGCCGCCGGAAACCGTGTCCGCCGGCGGCACCCCGGATCTGTTGCGCGCCGCCGAGATCCCCACCGCCACGGAGTATCGGCCGGGCACCTACATCTATTCGGACCGCATGCAGGTCACCTGGGGGCACGGCACGCTCGAGGATTGCGCGCTCACGGTGCTGACGACGGTGGTCAGCCGGCCGACCGGGGAGCGGGCGATTCTCGATGCCGGCTCCAAGGTGCTGGCCGCCGATACGGCACCGGTGCCGGGGCACGGCCACATCCTGGAATTCCCCGATGCGGTGATCCGCACCCTCAACGAGGAGCACGCCACGGTCGATGTTTCGGCCTGTCCGCACAAGCCGGGGATCGGTGAGCGGGTCCGCGTGATCCCCAATCATGTCTGCCCGGTCTCGAACCTCGTCGATCGGGTCCATCTCCTGCGCGGAGACAGGGTCGAGGAGATCGTCCCGGTCGACGCCCGCGGCCGCATCACCTGAAGCGAGAACGACCCGACAGGGAGGGCCGATGAACTACGAGCAGAATCCGTTCCCGCCGGGCGACCCGGATCGCCACGAACTCTGGGAGATGCTGGTGCGGCGGGACATCGACGCGTTTCTCGCCGGCGACTGGTCGATGGTCGCGGAGGATTTCGTGGCCGAGCATTTCCTCGGTATCCACGGCCATTTCCTGGCCAGTCCGGACAGCTGGCGGCTCGCCTTCCCCACCGTCGATGCCTACCGCGAGGAATGGCTGCGGCAGGCCGCCGAGACCGCCGAAACACGGTTCGCCGAGCCGCTGCGCGAAGCGCTGTTCCGGGCCACCCATCTCCGCGACATCGACGTCCGGGGCGAACGCGCGGTGCTGCACAAGAAATTCGACGGCAGGATCCGCAAGGCGGATGGGACGGATCTGCGCCTCGACTGGCAGACCCTCTATTTCTGTTCGAAGCGCGGCGGCCGCTGGAGGATCACCGGCTTCCTCGGCTACATTCCCCGCCGGCTGGGCTGAACGGGCCGCACCCCCTCGGTCCGGAGCGGGCCAGTCGCCGTCCGAGATCGCGGCAGGCGGCGGCGATCTCCGGTTCGGCGATCGCCTCGCCCAGCAACTGCCGAAGGCGCCCCGTGTCCAGCAGGAAGGGATCGCGCTCGGCCGGATCGGTGATCACCAGGCGGCCGGCGCCGAAACCCTCGATCAGCCAGAGCGCCATGCGGCCCACGGGTACCGCCAGGCCCGAGCCGAGATTGACCACCCCACCCGGCGGGCTTTCGGCGAGACGGGCGATCCAGCGCGCCGCCACCTCCACCGGCAGGAAATCGCGCGGGGTGAAGGGGCTCATCTCGAACCGGATCTCGCCCTCGGTCATCAGCCGCTCCAGCATCATGCCGGCGAAGGTCCGCCGGCCCGGCTCCCAGCCGAAGATGTTGGCGAGCCGCAGAAGGGTGAGGCTGTGGCCGAGAATCCGTTCGAGCTCCCGCTCCAGCAGGAGTTTCTGCCGGCCGTAGAGATCGACCGGTCCGAGCGGCGCATCCTCGGCGAGCGGAGCCTCGGCCGGAGCGTAGACCTTGCGGCTGGAAAGGCTGATCATCGGGATCCCGAGATCGGCGCAGCGGCGGGCGGCAGCGGGTTCGAGATCGGCTTCCAGGCGCCAGTCCGGCGAACCCAGACGCGGATCGCGCCCGCACCAGACGAGGCAGGAGACCTCCGGGCCGAGGACTTTGGCCAGCGGCGCTTCGTGCGACACCGCGCGCACCGCACGGCCGGCCAGCGCCCGGCACAGATGGCGGCCGATGAACCCGTTCCTGCCGACCAGCAGGATCATGCCATCAGCCCACCGGTTCGCGGGTCACCAGATGCAGCTTGCGACCTTCGACGGTGAGGGCGATGCGGCCGCGTCTGAGGGCCAGTGCCCGCTCGCCGAAGATCTCCCGGCGCCAGCCGGCCAGGGCCGGAATCCCGGCATCGCGGCCGGCGGCGATGGCCTCGAGATCGGGGGTGGCGGCGATCAGCCGCTGGGCCACGTGATATTCCTCGGCACAGTATTTGAGCAGCACCCGCAGCAGCTCGACGATGGGGCCGAGGCCGCGCGGCTTTTCCGCCGGCGCCGGCAGCCGCGGCAGCTCCTCCTGCGGCAGCGCCATCACCCGCTGGACGATGGCCACCACCTCGGCGGCGCTCTGGCGGTCGAGGCTGATCCGGCTCAGCCGCCGCAGATCCTCGATGCCGGTGGGGCGGTTGGCGGCCAGCTCCAGCAGCAGGTCATCCCGCAGGATACGGTTGCGGGGGAGATCGCGGCGCTGCGCGGAACGCTCGCGCCAGGCGGCCAGTTCCTGCACCAGCTTGACGAAGCGGGGCTCGCGCGAGCGCAGCTTGAGGCGCTTCCAGGCCTCCTCCGGGGGCTGCTCGTAGAGCGCCGGATCGAGCAGATTGGCCAGCTCCTCGTCGACCCAGGCGAGCCGGCCGGCGGCCACCAGCCGCTCGTGCAGGCGCTCGTAGATGACCCGCAGATGGGTGACATCGGCCAGCGCGTAGCGGAGCTGGGCCTCGGTCAGCGGCCGCCGCGCCCAGTCGGTGAAGCGCGAGGACTTGTCGAGGCGGGCATGGGCGACGCGGCTCACCAGGCTCTCGTAGGAGGCTTCCTCGCCGAGACCGAGGACCATCGCCGCCACCTGGGTGTCGAACACCGGCTCCGGCAGCCGGCGCCCCAGCAGATGGTAGAAGATCTCCAGATCTTGGCGGCAGGCATGGAACACCTTGAGCACCGCGGCATCGGTGAGCAGGGCGGCGAGCGGGGCCAGATCCATGCCCGCGGCCAGGGGGTCGATGGCCACCGCCTCCTCGCGGGTGGCGATCTGCACCAGGCACAGTTTCGGCCAGTAGGTGCGGTCGCGCATGAATTCGGTGTCGATGGTCACATAGCGCTCGAGGCGGGCGCGGCGGACGAAGGCGTCGAGATCGGCCGTGGTGGTGATGAGGCTCATGGTTCCCGGACAGAAATTCGCGGACAGGGAGGCGGCGATGGGCTCGGCGGCCGGAGGCGCGCCTTGACAGGCCGGCGCTGCTTATGACCTTTAGCGGCGTCCGAGCGGACGGTCCTCTGCCGTCCGCCCTTATTCATCAGTGACGAGTTCCAGCATGCACCCCTACCGAACGCATCGCTGCGGCGAGCTCCGAAAGAGCGATGTCGGCACGACCGCCCGCCTTTCCGGCTGGGTACACCGAAAGCGCGACCACGGCCAGCTTCTCTTCATCGATCTGCGCGACCATACCGGCATCACCCAGATCGTGTTCCAGCCGGATCGGGCGTTCTTCGAGGAGGCCGAGCGCTGCCGCCTCGAAAGCGTGATCACCGTCACCGGCCGGGTGGTGGCACGCTCGCCGGAGACCGTCAATCCGGCCCTGCCCACCGGCGAGGTGGAGCTGGTGGCCGAGAGCTTCCATCTCGAGGCGGCCTCCGAGACCCTGCCGCTGCAGGTCAATGCCGATCGCGACTATCCCGAGGACATCCGGCTGCGCTTCCGTTTCCTGGATCTGCGCCGGGAGAAGATGCAGCGGCAGATCCGGCTGCGCTCGGCGGTCATCCAGAGCATCCGCCGGCGGATGATGGAGCAGGGCTTCACCGAGTTCCAGACCCCCATCCTGACCGCCAGCTCCCCCGAGGGGGCGCGCGACTTCCTGGTGCCCTCGCGCCTCCATCCCGGCAAGTTCTACGCCCTGCCGCAGGCGCCGCAGCAGTACAAGCAGATGCTGATGATCGCCGGCTTCGACCGCTATTTCCAGATCGCCCCCTGCTTCCGTGACGAGGATGCGCGGGCCGATCGCAGCCCCGGCGAGTTCTACCAGCTCGATCTGGAGATGGCCTTCGCCACCCAGGAGGATGTGTTCGCCGCCGTCGAACCGGTGATGCACGGCGTCTTCGCCGAGTTCACCGACTGGACGGTGACCGAGCCCCCCTTTCCCCGCATCGCCTGGCGCGACGCCATGCTGCGCTACGGCACCGACAAGCCGGATCTGCGCGTTCCCATTCACATCGCCGATGTCACCCATGTCTTCCGGGGCTCCGGTTTCCGGGTCTTCGCCGGGGCCATCGACAAGGGTGCGGTGGTGCGCGCCATTCCCGCACCGGGGGCGGCATCGCAGCCGCGCAGCTTCTTCGATCGGATGATCGGCTTCGCCCAGGAGCAGGGGGCCAAGGGGCTCGGCTACATCGTCTTTGCCGAGGGCGAGGCCAAGGGGCCGGTGGCCAAGTTCCTGGATCCCTTGCGGCTCGAACAGCTCCGCCAGGCGGCCGATCTCGACGAGGGCGATGCCGTCTTCTTCGCCTGCGCGAAGGAATCCGAGGCGGCGCGGCTGGCCGGCATCGTGCGGCTGCGCCTCGGCGATCTGCTCGATCTGGTGGCGAAGAACACCTACCGCTTCTGCTGGATCGTCGATTTTCCCATGTACGAATGGGACGAGCAGGAAAAGCGGGTGGTCTTCTCCCACAACCCCTTTTCGATGCCGCAGGGCGGTCTCGAGGCGCTGGAGAGCCGCGATCCGCTGGAGATCCTGGCCTACCAGTACGACATCGTCTGCAACGGCGTGGAACTGTCCTCCGGCGCCATCCGCAACCACAAGCCGGAGATCATGATCAAGGCCTTCGAGATCGCCGGCTACGGCCGCGAGGAGCTGGAGGCGCGTTTCGGCGGCATGTTCCGGGCGCTGCACTACGGTGCCCCGCCGCACGGCGGGCTGGCCCCGGGCCTCGATCGCATCGTCATGCTGATCGCGGATGTTCCCAACATCCGCGAGGTCACCGCCTTTCCGCTCAATCAGCAGGCCCAGGAGCTGCTGCTGGGCGCACCCTCACCGGTCAGCGAACGCCAGCTCCGGGAGCTGCACATCCGCCTCGCCCCGGAAGCGGTGAAGGCACTGGCGGGCGAGCAGGAGCGGACGGAGCAGGAGACGCCGGCGGAAGAAAAGGCCCCGGCACCGGCATCCGGCGGCGGCTGAGCGGGCTCCGGCGCGGCGCTCTCCCGATGGCCGGGCACGAGCCCCGGATCAGTCGGGAGGTCGCCGCTTTCAGCTCGCCTGGCGCTGTTCCTCGGCCAGCAGCGCCC
>CAYYZI010000078.1:0-8641 GCA_964475675.1 uncultured Geminicoccaceae bacterium | reverse complement strand
ACTTCTAGGACACTGTGATGTGACATTGTTGCTTGTCTTGTGCATCTGCCAAATGTTCTTGACTTGGAGCTGGCCCTTCTGGAGGGCAGCCGCTTCGGGGTCGGCTTCATCACCTGGAGCCTCGCCCGCAGCCCGCAACTACTGGATCGGGCCCTGGCCGCCGGAGCGGTGGCGGTGATGCTCTCCTTCGGCGATATCCGGCCCTTCGTGGCAGCGATCCGGGCGGCCGGGGCGGCGCTGATCTGCCAGGTGCAGACGGTCGCCCAGGCCGAAGAAGCGGCCGCGCACGGGGCCGACATCCTCGTCGCCCAGGGCACCGAGGCCGGAGGCCATGCCGGCGCCCGTGCCACCCTGCCGCTGGTGCCGGCGGTGGTCGATGCGGTGGCGCCGCTGCCGGTGGTGGCGGCCGGCGGCATCGCCGATGGTCGGGGGCTGGCGGCGGCGCTGATGCTGGGGGCGGCCGGGGTACTGGTCGGCACCCGCTTCTATGCGAGTGCCGAGGCACTGGCCCATCCCCGGGCCAAGCAGCGGCTGGTGGAGACCGGAGGGGACGGCACCCTGCGCGGATCGATCTTCGACATCGCCCGCGGCAAGGACTGGCCCGCGCCTTGGACCCTGCGGACCCTCGACAATGCCTTCGCCCGGCGCTGGCGACACGATCCCGAGGGTCTGCGGGCCGATGCCGCACGCGCCCGGGCCGAACTCTCCGCCGCATCCGCCGCCGGCGATTTCGAGATCGCCCCGGTGATCGCCGGCGAGGCGGCGGATCTGGTGGATGCGGTGCGGCCCGCGGCCGAGATCCTCGAGCGCATGGTGGCCGAGGCCGCGACGCTGCTGGCCGGTGCTCCGGCCTTTCTCCGCCCCACCCCCGAGCCCTCGGAGCCCGCATAGGATGTCTCTCGTGATGCCTGCAGCCAGCGACAGTCGGGATCTCCTGACCGCCACCGGGACGGCCCTCGCCCGCGTCTCCGATCTCGTCCAGCGGGCGCGCGAGCGCCTCGCCCGGCGCCTCGCCCCCGGCGGTCGCATCGATGCTGCGGCACTGGAGCGCGAGCAGACCGCGGCGCATGCGCTGGCCTGGTACGAGACCTATCGCCAGGCGCTCACCCAGATGCAGGGATGGGCGGAAAGGCTCGATCAGGAAGGGCGCTTCGGCGAACGCGAGCGACTGATGCTGGAGGCCGCGTTCGCCGAATATCTGGCGCGCATGGCGGGCGGCCTGCCGATGAGCCAGGTCGAGTTCGCCCGGCCCCGGGATCTCGGCCTCGAGGCGGCCGATCTGGACCGTTTCCTCGATCCCGCCGTGCGCCGCCTGATCGCCTCGGGCAGCAGCGCGGAACGTTGCCGTCGCCTCGCCGATCTCCTCCGGGACGGGGAGTTCGGCGACTGGGGGCTGGAGGAGGAGGAGCTCGGGCTCATCCGCGAGCAATTCCGGCGCTTCGCCGAGGAGCGGGTGGTGCCGTTCGCCCATGGCTGGCATCTGCGGGACGAGCTCATCCCCCTGGCGCTGATCGAGGAGCTGGCGGAACTCGGGGTGTTCGGCCTCACCGTGCCGGAAGCGCATGGCGGGCTGGGCATGAGCAAGCAGGCCATGTGCATCGTCACCGAGGAGCTGTCACGCGGCTATATCGGCGTGGGCTCGCTCTCCACCCGCTCCGAGATCGCCGCCGAGCTCGTGCGTCTGGGCGGCACGGAAGCACAGAAGGAGCGGTATCTGCCGCGGATCGCCTCCGGCGAGATCATTCCCACCGCGGTCTTCACCGAGCCCGATGTCGGCTCCGATCTGGCCTCGCTGAGGACCCGTGCGGTGCGGGTCGGGGATCACTGGGAGGTGTTCGGCGCCAAGACCTGGATCACCCATGCCGCCCGCGCCGATCTGATGACCCTGCTGGTGCGCACCGACCCCGGCGAGAAGGGCTATCGCGGTCTGTCCATGCTGCTCGCCGAAAAGCCCCGCGGCACCGATGCCGATCCCTTCCCGGTGGAAGGGCTCGAGGGCTCCGAGATCCCGGTACTGGGCTACCGTGGCATGAAGGAATACGCGCTGTCCTTCGACGGCTTCCGGGTGCCGCGCGAGGGGCTCCTGGGCGGGGTCGAGGGCCAGGGCTTCAAGCAACTCATGGCCACCTTCGAAAGCGCCCGCATCCAGACCGCCGCCCGCGCCGTCGGGGTGGCCCGCAACGCCCTCGAGCTGGGTCTCGCCTACGCCAACGAGCGGCGCCAGTTCGGCAAGCCCATCTTCGAATTCCCGCGGGTCCACGGCAAGCTCGCCCGGATCGCCACCGAGGTGATGATCGCCCGCCAGCTCACCCTGTTCGCGGCGCGGGAGAAGGACGCCGACCGCCGCTGCGACCTCGAGGCGGGGCTGGCCAAGCTGCTGGCGGCGGCGGTGGCCTGGGCGGCGGCCGACAACGCTCTTCAAATTCATGGCGGAAACGGCTATGCACAGGAATACCAGATCAGCCGCGTGCTGTGCGACGCGCGTATCCTCAACATCTTCGAGGGTGCCGCGGAAATTCAGGCACAGGTGATCGCGCGGCGACTGCTGGCCGAGTAGTGGAAGGGAGGCTCGTCGCCCGGGCGGAAGACACGCTCGGCGCCGAGAAAAGGGGAAGCCCAGGGCTTCCCCTTTTGCTGACGGGGCCCCGACCGTTTCGGAGAAGTTGCGCGTCAGCCGCCGCTCGCCGGCTCCCGAGCCAGATATGTGCGAATCACCGCCGCCATGCGCTCGGCCGTGGTCCTGTGCGGCAGGAGGGTGCGGAACCGCCCGTCCGGTCCCATCAGATAGGTCAGCGAGCCGTGGTCCACGAGATAGTCCTCCGGATGCTCGGGATCGACGATCACCTTGCGGCGGTGCACGCGATAGGCCCGGGCCACCGCCCGGATCTGCGCCTCGCTGCCGGTCAGGCCCAGAAGCCGCGGGTGGAAACCGGAAACGAAATCGGCCAGTACCTCGGGCGTGTCGCGGGCGGGATCGACGGTGATGAACAGGGGCTGGATGCGGCCCGCCTCCTCGCCGAGCAGATCGAGGGCCCCGGCCATCACCGCGAGATCCAGGGGGCAGACATCGGGACAGCCGGTATAGCCGAAGAAGATTAGCAGGAAACGGCCGCGGAAATCGCTGTCGCGGCGGATCCGACGGTCCTGATCGAGCAGTTCGAAGGGGCCGCCGAAGGACAGGCCGACGGGCAGATCCTCGGGCCCGGCGGCGGCCGCCGGCAGCGGTGCCAGCAGGAGCAGCAGGGCCAGTGTGCGCAGCAGCCTCATTCTTCGGGCTGCAGCCCGGGAATGCCGAACACCCCGTCGCGGGCGATCACCGCCTTCACCTCGGGATCGTTGCGCCACCATTCCTTCGAAGGTCCGTTGCGGGCGGTCCAGTCCTCGATGAAGGCGCGGGCCGGCTTCCATGCTTCCTTGCTGGAGCCGCGCAGCCTCTGGACGAACAGCAGGGTCATCGCCGGATTCTCGATGACCAGCCCGTCGACCATCACCTGGCGGCCGCAATAGGGCAGCAGATCGAGCGTGGCGCCGGCGAAGAAGACATTGTCCTTGACCGCCGGATAGAGCCGCCCCTCTTCGGTCACCAGGCCGAGCTGACGCCGGCCGCCGCCGCAATCCTCGGGGCAGTCGCCGGTGAGCGCGCAGAGCAGATCGACGACTTCGCCGCGCAGAATGACCGGCTTCTCGTGCGGAATGCCCCAGCTCTGGGCGGCGAAGGCATTGCCGCCGGCCAGCAGCAGCAGGAGCGGCAGCCAGGAAAGCGGACGGAACATGCTCATTCCCCGAACGGCTGGATGCCGTATTCGTCATGGGTCAGGTTGACGATCCCCTGATCGTCGGCGACCTGGTCGACGATCAGGTACTTGACGCCGTCGCGCTCGAACAGGCTGCCGTCGACCGTCACCCGGTGGGTCTGGATGCTGACGATGCGGGGGTTGGCGACGCTTCGATCATCGCCCTCGATCTTCAGCACCATGTAGTAGTTGCCGGCATCGTCCATGATGCTGACCGGGATGCCGCCCACTGCACACCATACCGCGCATTGGTGGTGGGCGGTGCCGAAGCCGTACATGATGCCGGTGATCGCGCACCAGGTATCGACGATCTCGCCGGTCACCTGCACCCGCTGGGCGGCCGCGGCGGGATTCGGGGCGGCCAGCAGCAGGCCGAAGGCGAGGGCCATTCCCGTGGATCTGCGCATGGGCTCTCTCCGCCATCTCACAGTTTGCAAAGCGTAGGTTGTCGCGCCGCCCGCGGCCATTCACGAAACCGAGACCAGGGCCGCGCCTCCGCCTCAGCGGCCACCGCCGCGCAGCGCGCGCAGCGCCAGAAAGGAGAGCCAGGAGGCCTCGAACCAGCCGGCCAGCGCCGCGGCGAGACCGGCACCGGTCAGGGCGAAACCCGGCACCAGCAGGAACAGAAGCGCCAGAAACAGGCCCTTGGCGAGAGCCGAGGCCCGCAGCAATCCTCCCACCTTGCCGCGCATCACCAGCACGGTGGCCGCCGGCAGGCTGGGCGGAGCCGCGGCCTGCTGCAGCAAGAGCAGCACCAGCACGGTGCGGCCTTCGGCGAAGTCGGGGCCGCCGATCAGGGTCAGCAGCGGCAGCGCGAACCAGGCGGCGAGGGCGAGGACGGGCCAGCCCACGGCGGTGGCGGTGGCGGCCAGACGCAGTGCGGTCCGTCTCGCCCGGCGCAGGGCGCCGGCTGCCACCAGATGGGCGAGCTCCGGCTCCAGTGCCTTGCGGACCATCTCCGCCACGCGTTCCAGGGATCCGGCGATCTGCAGGGCGAGCTGATAGAGACCGGCCATCCGGGCGCCGAGCATGGCGCCGACCACCAGGGTGGCGATGCGGTTGGAGACCAGACCCACGGTGCCGCGCAGATTGACGGCGATCAGCATGCGCCAGAGACCGGGATGGGGACGGACCAGCCCGCGCAGCCGGAATTCCATGCCCTCCAGCAGCCGCCGCCGACGGAGCTCCCGCACGGCCAGACTCCAGGCGACCAGGCTGTCGGCGATATTGGCGGCGAGCCAGGCGGCCCCCACCGCCCACAGGCCGCCACCGGCCAGCATCGCCAGCAGCACCCCGGCGAGGCGTACCGCCGGCAGCACGGTCCGCTGCAAGGCGGCCAGATCGAAGCGGTCGAGCAGGCGCAGCACGGCCAGCGGGGTGGCGCTCTGGGAGAACAGGATGATCACCAGATAGGGGCGGGCGAAGCCGAGGAGCTCGGGCGGCCAGCCCAGAAGCGGCAGCAGCGGTGCCACCAGCAGCTCGGCCAGCAGCAGGGCGGTGGCGGCACTGCCCAGATCGAGCAGCAGCACCAGCAGCAGCAACCCCTGCAAATCGCGCCTGCGGCCCGAGCTCAGGCACATGGCGCCGAAGCGCACCAGCACGCCGCCGGCATTGAACCGGCAGATGCCGGCCACGGTCAGGGCGAAGGCCTGGACCACCACCAGTTCGCCGAAGGTGGCGCTGCCCAAGGTGCGCGCGGCCAGGGCGATGGCGGCGATGCCTAAGAGAGCGGCCAGCCCGTGGCCGCCCGAGAGCCGCGCGGTGTTGTTGAAGATCCGGCGCAACACGCCGCCCGCCGGCGCGAGATTGCCGATCACCGGCGCAGGTCCCGTTCACAGACATTCATCACGGCGCCACCGGCCTTCCCCCTCCTGCGGGGTCATTGACCCAAGTCAATTCCTATCGATGCTCCGCGACCTAGTCTAGATTTCCCCCGGCCGCCCCGTTCCCGGGCGTCTGTGACGACATCGTTGCCGATCGGGCCATATGCGCATCGTGCTTTTTCTGTCGGCTCTCACGGGTGGCGGCGCGCAGCGTCGCATGCTGCTGCTGGCGCGCGGCTTCGCCGCCGCCGGGCACGAGGTGGAAATCGTCACCGCCCGGGCGGAACCGCCGGCGCAGCGGCCGCCATTGCCGCAAGGGGTCACCCATCATCCGCTGGCCTGCCCGATCGCCGGGCTGCCCTGGCTGCGCCACCGCCGCGGATTGTGGGTGCCGGCGGTCTGGCGCCGGCTCGCCGCATATCTGCGCCGCGAGCGTCCCGATGTGCTGCTTTCCACCTCCACCCCGGCCAACCTGACGGCGCTGCTGGCCCGCGCCGTTTCGGGCACCGCCACGCCGCTGGTACTCAGCCTCAATCTCGATCTCGCCGCGTCGCTCGGCCGCGGCCTCGGCGGCGCCCTCGATCTGCCACGCAGGGTGGCCGGGCTCTACCGCCGCGCCGACATGCGGGTGGCCATCTCCGAGGGTGTGGCGGACGGCTATCGCCGTCTGCTGGGGGGCGAGGATGCGGCCATCGTCACCGTCCCCAATCCCATCGATCTGGCGGCCGTGACCCGGGGTGCGCAAGCCACGCCCGAACCCGCCTGGAAGGATGCCGACGGACGGCCGCTCCTCCTCGCCTGCGGCAAGCTCAAGCCGCAGAAGGATTTCGCCACCCTGATCCGGGCCACGGCGCTGCTTTCGCGTCGGCGGCCGGTGCGTCTCGCCATCCTCGGCGAAGGCGAGGAACGGCGGCGGCTCCTTGATCTCGCCCGCGAGCTCGGCCTCGGCGAGCATCTGCGGATGCCGGGCTTCGTCGCCAACCCCTTCGCCTGGATGGCACGGGCATCGGTGTTCGTCCTGTCCTCGCGCTTCGAGGGCTCGAGCAACGTGCTGCTGGAGGCGCTGGCCTGCGGCTGTCCGGTGGTCGCCACCGACTGTCCGAGCGGGCCGCGCGAGCTCCTGGCCGGCGGCCGCTACGGGCGGCTGGTGCCGGTGGGCGATGCCGAGGCCCTGGCCGCGGCCATCGGTGCCTGCCTTGAGGCGCCGCGCGACAGCGCCGGGCTGCGCGCCCGTGCCGCCGAATTCTCGATCGAACGGGCCAGTGCCGGCTATCTCGCCGCCATCGCCGAAGCCCGTCGCCGCCGGGCGGCCGCCGGCCGCGACGGCGCCGGCGCCCGCCTTTGGGGCGCGCGATGAGCCGACGCATCGCCATTCTGCTGCGCTCCCTCGAAGGGGGCGGGATGCAGCGCAACGTGGCCGAGCTCGCCTGCGGCCTCATTCTGCGTGGCTGGCAGGTGGATGTGCTGGCGGTCGATGTCGAGGGGGTGATGCGCCGCCAGCTGCCGGTGGCGGCAAGGGTGCATCGCCTGCCCATGGCCCGGCGGGCGGTCGGCGCCCGAGCGCTGATCGAGCTGGTGCCGGACCTCGATGCCGGGAACCGTCTGCGGCTGCGCTTCGGCCCGGTGCCCAGCCTGTTCCGCGCCTTGCCGGCGCTGATCGACCATCTGCGCACGGCCCGTCCGGCGGCGCTGCTGGCGCTCGGCACCCAGGCCAATCTCGCGGCATTGGCGGCACGCCGTCGGGCCGGCCATCCTTTCCGCCTGCTGGTCAGCGAGCACAACATGCTGTCCTCGGTGGCGCGCAATTCCGGGCGCCATTTCCGGCGCCTCTATCCTCGCCTCGTGCAGGCCGCATATCCCGAGGCCGATGCCATCGTCGCCGTGTCCGGCGCGGTCGCCCGCGATCTGGAGGTGACCGCCGGTCTGCCGCCGGGCCGGGTGACGGTGATCGGCAATCCGATCGATCTCCGGCGCATCCGCGAGCTGGCCCGCGAGCCGCCCGGCCACCCCTGGACCCGCAGCCGCGAGATCCCGCTGCTGCTGGCCGTCGGGCGGCTGCACTGGCAGAAGGATTTCGCGACATTGCTGGAAGCGATGGCCCGGCTGCGGGCGCGTCGGCGGGTGCGACTGGCGATCCTCGGCGAGGGGCCGGAGCGGCCGCGTCTCGAGCGCCGCTGCCGCCGGCTCGGTCTCGCCGAGGAGGTGCGGATGCCCGGCTTCACCCCCAACCCCTATGGCTGGATGGCGCGGGCCTCGGTGTTCGTGCTGCCGTCGCGCTCCGAGGGCTTCGGCCATGTTCTGGTGGAGGCGCTGGCCTGCGGCTGCCCGATCGTGGCCACCGACTGCCCGGGCGCCCCGGCCGAAATTCTCGAGGGCGGCCGCTACGGCAATCTCGTGCCGGTGGGCGACGCCGAGGCGCTGGCGCGGGCCATCGAGGCGGCCCTTGACCAGCCGGTCGATGCGACAAGCTTGCAGTCCAGGGCCGAGGCCCTGGCCGCGGGAGACCCCACCGAAGCCTATCTCGCGGCCCTGTTTCCCGGAGACCGAAATGCCCGCAATGGACGATGCGATGCCGAAGCGGCTGCCTGAGCCGCCGGCCGAGGTCCGGTGGGTGGAGCAGATCCCGCGCTATCCCACCAAGCATATCGCCATCTTCATCTACGGCCTGACCGGCGGCGGTGCCCAGCGGCGCACGCTGACGCTGGCCAACGCCTTCGCCGCCTGCGGCCATCAGGTGGACCTGGTGCTGGTACGGGGCGAGGGGGTGCTGGAACCGCAGGTGGCGCCACGGGTGCGCGTGATCGCCCTCGACCGCGCCGATCGGCTGCTGGGACGGGCGATCCGCACCAGCCGCACCCGCGGGGTGCAGACCTTGGCCAGCGTCCCCGCCCTGGCCCGCTATCTGCGCCGTCAGCAGCCGGATCTGCTGCTGTCCGCCGCCTCCCATGTCAATCTGGTGGCGGTGGCCGGCTGGCGGCTGGCGCGCCTGCCGATCGCGCTGGTGCTGCGGGCCAGCAACCATCC
>CAYYZI010000077.1:0-8653 GCA_964475675.1 uncultured Geminicoccaceae bacterium | reverse complement strand
GCAGCTTGTAGAGCTTGATCATGCCTTCGGTGAGACTGAACATCTCTTCCGCCGGTTCACCCTCGTGAAACAGCGTCTGCCCGGGTTCCAGTCTCGCGCTGGTGGCCGCCGCCGAAAAGCGCTGCAGTTCCTGCTCGTCGAGAACGGCGCACACCGCCAGGTCCCGCGCGTCGCACTGATCGCACGGCACCTGCGCACCACAACATACCGTGTTCATGACAGGACCACTCTGACCCATCGTCGATGCCTCGTCGCGATGTACGCGTTCTTTCCCTTGCGCGGCCACACACTGCCCCGACGAGCATGAACATAGACATGAAACTTGATGTGGGTCAATGAGGTCCATCGGCGCGGCTCTAGCGTGATTTCCATGTGCGCGACAATTGATCCTGGCGCGGTCCTCGAAATGCCGAAATGGAGCTGGGCACAGCTCGGCGAGACGGAACTTCCGGTGATCTGGCCGCTGGTCTCGGTCGGCAGTGAGGCGGTTTCACGCGAACATTGGCAACGCACCACCGGCATCTGGCTGCGCGAGAACAGCCGCGGCCTGATCGCAATTCAATGCGGCGGCGGACCCGCCCTCGCCGCCTTCCTGTTCGAAGCGGAAGGTCCCGAAGGATCCCGCCCCTGCTGCTTCATCGTGCGCCTGTGGGTGGTCGAGCCCGGGCTGCCCGGACGCAGCCTGCGTGCCTGCCTGACCGCGGCGCGCGAGTTCGCCCGCACCAGCTCCTATCACGGTGTGCTGCTGGAACGCGCCGCCATCGACCCGCGTCTCGACGCGGCCCATATCGACCTCTGTGCCGGACATTGCGGCTATCTTAGTTGCCGTGACGGCTGGTACGCGCCACCCGCCGGCATCCACGACATCGTCACCTTCCCCAAGCGACGATCGCGGCGCGCCTAGCTTTCGAGCTCCAGCCCGGCCGGGCCGAGCCCGGAGACCACCGCCGCATGGGCCATGCGGGCATAATCCAGGGGATTGGCTTTGGCTGGGTCCTGCTCGGCCTCGACCACCAGCCAGCCGGCATAGCCCCCCTCGCCCAGGATGCGCAGGAAGGAATCGAAGTCGATCGCGCCTTCGGGATCACCGGGCACCGTGAACACCCCTTCGATCACCCCCTTGAGGAAGCTCCACTGTTCCTCGTGCAGCCGGCGCAGGACACGCGGTCGGATGTTCTTGAGATGCACATGGGTGATACGGGCCTGCCAGCGCCGGGTGGTGGCCTCGATATTGCCCCCGGCGAACAGGAGATGGCCGGTATCCAGCAGCAGACCGACCGCCTCGCCGGTATTGCGCATCAGGAGATCGATCTCGTTCTCGCTCTCGATCACCGTGCCCATATGGTGATGAAAGGCCATCGGGCAGCCCTCGGCGGCGAGCCATTCGGCGAGCGCGGTGAGCTTTTCTCCATAGGCCGGAAATTCCTCCGCGGGCATGGTCGGCCGGGCACGTACCGGCGTGTCGATGGCTGCCTGCACCGTGCCGGTGGTTTCGGCATAGACCACCACGCTGGCATCCACCCCGCGCAGCAGCTGCAGATGCCCGGCAATGCGGCGCTTCTCCTCCTCGAGGGACAGCGCTCTGAGCTGCCCCGAGAACCAGCCACCGACGAGCTCCAGCCCGTAGCGTTCGAGCAGCGGCCGCAGGACAGCCGGATCGTCGGGGAACTTGCCACCTTTCTCGATGCCGCTGTAGCCGGCCAGCCGCGCCTCGGCGAGGCATTGCTCGAGGGGAATTTCGCCGCCGAGCTCCGGCAGATCGTCGTTGGACCAGCCGATCGGGTTGATCCCCAGCCTTACCGCCATCGCCTTCGCTCCCTTCAGACGCCCAGACGCTGGCGCCGCTTGCCCGCGAGATGCTCCTCGAAGGCCTTCCGCACGCTTTCCCGGGCACTGATGCCGGGGGTGCCGGTCTCCCACCAGGCGCCGTTGCCCTCGGTCCAGTCGCGGGGATCGACGCGGATGTGGATGACGGTGGTACGGTCGGCAGCCTTGGCCCGGCGGAAGGCGTCCTCGAACTCGCCGATGCCGCGCACCGGGATGCCGATCGCCCCCATGGCCTCCGCATGTTTGGCGAAATCGACGCCCACCAGCTCCCGGATGTTGCAGTCCTCGAGCTGGTTGTTGAAGCCGGGAATGCCCTTGGCCCGCTGCAGCCGGTCGATCACCGCGAAGCCGCCATTGTCGCAGACGACGACGATCAGCTTCATGCCGGTCAGCACGGAGCTGTAGATGTCGGAGTTCATCATCATGTAGCTGCCGTCGCCCAGCATGGTGATCACCTCGCGAGCGGGATCGGCCATCTTGGCCCCCCAAGCGCCCGAGATCTCGTAGCCCATGCAGGAAAAGCCGAACTCGCAGTCGAAGGTGTCGGGCGCCTTGACCCGCCAGTTCATGCAGAGTTCGCCGGGAAGACCGCCGGCGGCGGTCAGCACCAGATCGGTCTCGTCGCAGAGCCGGTTGACCGCGCCCACCACATGCGAATAGGCGGGTAGCTCGGCATTGGTGGGGCCCGTGCGGCGCGCGACGAAGGCGTTCCAGGCCGCGTACTCCTCGGCCCCGTGACGGACCCACTGCTGCGGCGCCCGCCAGTCGCCGAGCACTTCCGAGAGCTCGGCGAGCGCCACCCGCGCGTCGCCGACGACGGGCTGGGCGCGGTGCTTGTGGGCGTCGAAACGCGCGGCGTTGAGGCCGATGAAGCGGGCATCCTCGGCGAACAGCGACCAGGAGCCGGTGACGAAATCCTGGAGCCGGGTGCCGACAGCGAGAACCACATCGGCCTCCGCCGCGAGATTGTTGGCGCTGGCCGAGCCCAGGATACCGATCGGCCCCACGTTCAGCGGATGGTCGTGCGGCAGCACCGCCCGCCCGGCCACCGTCTCGGCTACCGGAATGTCGTGCCGGCCGGCGAACGCGGCCAAGGCCTCCCCGGCCTCGGAATAGCGCACGCCACCGCCGGCGATCAGCAGCGGCCGCTCGGCCCGCTCGAGGAGCGCGGCGGCGGCGCGGAGCTGACCCTGATCGGGACGCGGCCTCGGAACTTCGTGGAGCACCGGCTCGAAGAACCGCTCGGGATAGTCGAACACCTCGCCCTGCACGTCCTGACACAGACCGAGGAAGGCCGGGCCGCAATCGGCCGGATCGAGCATGGTGGCCACCGCCTGGGGCAGCGATTCGACGATCTGCTCCGGGCGGGTGATGCGATCCCAGTAGCGGGTGACCGCCCGGAAGGCATCGTTGACGCTGATCGTCGGGTCGCCGAAATGTTCGAGCTGCTGGAGCACCGGATCCGGAGCGCGGCTGGCGAAATAGTCTCCCGACAGCAGCAGCACCGGCAGGCGGTTGCTGTGACCGACCCCCGCCGCGGTGACCATGTTGGCCGCACCCGGACCGATCGAGGATGTCGCCACCATGATCTGCCGGCGCTTCCTGGCCTTGGTGAAGCCGAGTGCGGCCAGGGCCATGCCCTGCTCGTTCTGCCCGCGCCAGGTGGGAAACCTGTCCTTCACAGCTTCCAGCGCTTCGGAAAGGCAGGTGACATTGCCATGCCCGAAGATCGCGAACACCCCCGGAAACAGCGGCAGCTCCTCACCCCCGATCGATGTCCGCTGCGCCATCAAGTAGCGCACCAGCGCCTGCGCCATGGTCAACCGGACGGTTTTCATGGGATCCCTCTTCTCGCTGGCGACCCGGTCGAATACGGGTAGCGCCTCCCCCGACGGAGAGGCATCCTAGCGCCGGATCCGGCGCTGGCAAAGCAGAAAGTGAAACATGCGTTCCAGTTCGCGAAGGCGCTGAAACATCCGATCCACAGCGGCCCGCCACCGGCAGGGGAAGCGAGGAGATGCACGCACATCGTCACCGTTCACCACCGGCCGCCGATGCCGGGCGCACCGATCGCCGGCTGGTCTGGGCGGTGGGAGTCAATCTGCTGCTGACGGTGGCCCAGGTGGCCGGCGGCATGATGGCCGGCAGTCTCGCCCTGATCGCCGATGCCATACACAACCTCAGCGATGCCCTGTCGCTGGCCATTGCGCTGCTGGCCCGCCGCATCGCCCGGCGCCCGGCCCATGCCGGCATGACCTTCGGCTACCGGCGGGCCGAGATCATCGCCGCCCTGATCAATCTCACCACCCTCATCGTGATCGGCCTCTATCTGGTGTCCGAAGGCATCGCCCGGCTGTTCGCCCCGATCCCGGTGGATGGCTGGCTGGTGGTGGCGATCGCCGGCGTGGCGCTGGTCATCGATCTGGCCACGGTGGCCCTGACCTTCCGTCCGGCCCGCGGCAGCATGAACATCCGCGCCGCCTTCCTCCACAACCTGGCCGACGCGCTGGGCTCGGTAGCGGTGATCGTCGCCGGTGCGGCGATCCTCCTCTATGGCTGGACCATCGTCGATCCGCTGGTGACCCTGGCGATCGCCGGCTATGTGCTGTGGCATGCGTTCCGCGAGATCGGACCGGCCATCCGCATCCTCATGGAGGCGGTGCCGCCCGGTCTCGACATCGCCGAGATCTCCGAGACGCTGGCGGGAATCGCGGAGGTGGTGGACGTGCACCATCTCCATGTCTGGTCGTTCGACGAGCATGAATACGCGCTGGAAGCCCATATCGTCATCGACAAGGCCGATGTCGGCCGCATCAAGGCGGTCAAGGCGGCTGCCAAGCGCCTGCTCGCCGAACGCTTTTCGATCCGTCACACCAGTCTCGAGATCGAGTTCGCCGACGAATACTGTCCGGAGCACGAAAAGCGGCTGGTGGCACCCCACTGACCCGCGCTAAGAGGCGCCATTCCGTGGCGCCAGGGAGGTTCGAGAAATGGTCCGCTTCGCCCTGTTCGGTGCCGGCCGCATCGGCCGCATGCACGCCGACAACATCGCCGCCCATCCCCACGCCCGGCTGGTCGCCGTCTACGACGTCCTGCGCCCCGCCGCCGAGGCGGTGGCCGAGAAACACGGTGCGCGGGTCGCCGCCGGCGTCGACGAGATCCTCGAGGATGCGGATGTCGATGCGGTGCTGATCGCCTCCTCCACCGACACCCATGTCGATCTGATCACCCGCGCCGCCAGGGCCGAAAAGGCGGTGCTCTGCGAAAAGCCGATCGATCTCGACCGCGAGCGGGTCGATGCCTGCTGGGAGGAAATCGCCCCCCTCGAGCCCTTCGTCCAGATCGGCTTCAACCGCCGCTTCGACCCCTCCTTCGCCCGCCTGCGCCAGAGCCTGCGCGAAGGCGAACTCGGGGGGCTGCGCCAGCTCCTGATCACCAGCCGCGATCCCGACATCCCCTCGCGCGAGTACATGGAGGTCGCAGGCGGGCTGTTGCGCGACATGACCATCCACGATTTCGACATGGCCCGCTTCCTGCTGCCGGAGGAGCCGGTGGAGGTGAGCTGCTTCGCCGCCGCCCTGATCGACCCGGTGGTGGCCGAGCTCGGCGATCATGACACCGCCATGGTGCTGCTGCGTACCGAGAGCGGCATCCAAGTCTGCATCAACAACTACCGCCGCGCGGTCTACGGCTACGATCAGCGCATCGAGGCGATGTGCGAGGGGGGAGCGATCCTCGCCGACAACATGCGCCCGACCACCCTCGAGCGCTGGACGGCGGCCCACACCGAAGCCCGCGACCCGCTCCTGCACTTCTTCATCGAACGCTACCGCGAGGCTTATGTCCGCGAACTCGATGCCTTCGTCGAGGCACTGGAGGAAAAGCGCGAGCCGCCGGTGACCTTCGAGGATGGCCGCCGCGCCCTGATCCTCGCCGATGCGGCCTACGAATCGCTGCGCAGCGGCCAGACGGTCACCGTCGACTACGGCTGAGCCCGCCCGCTGCCACCGCCGGGAATGCTTCCAGGCCCGCGGGGAGCTGCGGACAGCTTTGCGCAGCGCGGCCCCTGTGCCATTTTCATCCCGGCAGCCAGTCGGAGAGAGCATCATGGCCACGGTTCTGCCACCGCCGGTTCGGCGGCACCGCTTCAGCCTCGAGGACTATCACCGCATGGTCGAAGCCGGGATCCTCGGCGAAGAGGATCGGGTGGAGCTGATCGAGGGGGAGTTGGTGGAGATGACACCAATTGGGACACGGCACGCCGAGACCGTCAGCCGGCTCGTTCGCTTCTTCGTCCGCGGCACCCCGACGGTCGTCCGGGTTCAGGACCCCGTTTCGCTCCCGCCCGCCTCCGAACCGCAGCCCGATCTGGCCGTCGTTCGCGAGCGCTCCTACCGGGACTCGCATCCCGGGCCCGAGGACGTGCTGCTCTTGATCGAAGTCGCCGATACTTCGGCCGGCTACGACCGCGAAGTGAAGATCCCGCTCTATGCCCGGCACGGCATCCCGGAGGTGTGGCTGGTGGATCTCCAAAAGGGGCAGATCGAGGTCTACCGGGAGCCGGCACCGGGCGGCTATTACCGCGAATGCCGCATTCACCGGGCCGGCGAGCCGATCCGCCCGCTCCGCCTCCCCGATCTCGCCCTCGATCCGAAGCTCGTGCTGGAGGCCTGAGCGGCCCGCGCCCGCCGCCGCATGCGGGGTTCGCGGATTTGCGCTAGACTGTTGCGGTCCCGGAGCATGGAGAGTCGTCGATGGCCGAGCCCGCCGAGAAACTGCCGACCACGGTCCCCGAGTTCCTGAAGTGGGCGCAGGGGCGCCCGGGCCGTTACGAGCTGCACGACGGCCATGTCGTGGCGATGACGCCGCAGCGCGCGAGACACGCTGACACCAAAGGCAGGGTTTATCGGAAACTCTGCGAGGCAGTGGAAGCCGCGGGGCTGCCTTGCGAGGTCTACCCTGACGGCATGACGGTGCGGATCGACCAGAACACGGCCTTCGAGCCCGATGCGCTGCTGCGCTGCGGCGACCCCCTCGATCCCGATGCGATCACCGTCGAGGATCCGCTGCTGGTGGTCGAAGTGGTTTCGCCTTCGAGCGAGGGCAGCGATACCGGCCACAAGCTCGCCGGCTATTTCCGGGTTCCCGGCCTCCGCCACTACCTGATCGTCGATCCGCTCGGCCGGGTGGTGATCCATCACCAGCGGGCCGAGGGTGAGGAGATCCGCACCCGCATTCTCACTACGGGCACCCTGCGTCTCGACCCGCCGGGCATCGCGGTCGAGATCGAGGACCTCTTCCCGAGACGGCGCCGCAAGGGCTGAACGAGAAACGGCCCGCGGCTTCCGCCGCGGGCCGTGGCTCGGGGATACGGAGGCGACGGTCACGCCGCCAGGCGGATCTCCTGCCCGTCGATGACGAGCCCGTGCTCGTTGGCATCGACCTTCACGGTATCGCCTTCCTTGATCCTGCCCTCGAGGATCATGGTCGCCAGCGGATCCTGCAGATGCCGCTGGATCATCCGCTTGAGGGGCCGCGCACCGTAGACCGGATCGTAACCGGCCTTGGCCAGCCAGTCCTTGGCCGCCTCGGTGATCTCGAGGGTGATGCGCCGATCCTCCAGGAGCTGGCGCAGCCGCCGCAGCTGGATCTCGACGATGTCGCGCATCTGCGCCCGCCCCAGCCGGTTGAAGAGAATGATCTCGTCGAGCCGGTTCAGGAATTCGGGGCGGAATGTCGCCCGCACCACCTGCATCACCTGCTCGCGCGCCTGGCTCGCCGGGGCCCCTTCAGGCAGCGCTGCCAGATACTCCGAACCGAGGTTCGAGGTGAGCACGATCAGGGTGTTGCGGAAGTCGACCACATGCCCCTGGCTGTCGGTCAGCCGCCCGTCGTCGAGCACCTGCAGGAGCACGTTGAAGACGTCGGGATGGGCCTTCTCGACCTCGTCGAAGAGGATCACCTGGTAGGGCCGCCGACGCACCGCCTCGGTCAGCACACCGCCCTCTTCGTAGCCGACATAGCCGGGAGGCGCACCGATCAGCCGGGCCACGGAGTGCTTTTCCATGAACTCCGACATGTCGATCCGCAACAGCGCCCGTTCGTCGTCGAACAGGAACTCGGCCAGCGCCTTGCAGAGCTCGGTCTTGCCGACGCCGGTGGGACCGAGGAACAGGAAGGAGCCCATCGGCCGGTTGGGATCCTGGAGCCCGGCCCGGGCCCGACGCACGGCATTGGAGACCGCCTGCAGCGCCGGTTCCTGACCGACCACGCGCTCGGTGAGCTTCTCCTCCATGTGCAGGAGCTTCTCGCGCTCGCCCTCCATCAGCTTGTCGACCGGGATGCCGGTCCAGCGGGAGACGATCTGGGCGATGTCCTGCGCGGTGACCTCCTCCTGGACCATGCGGGTGGCCTGCTCGGCCTCGGCTTCCTGGAGCTTGCGCTCGAGTTCGGGGATGGTGCCGTAGGCGAGCTCGCCGGCCTTGGCCAGATCCCCCGAACGCTGCGCCTGCTCGAGTTCGATGCGGGCACGGTCGAGCTGCTCCTTGAGCCGCCGCACCTCCTCGAGCTTGCTCTTTTCGGCCTGCCAGCGGGCGTTGAGTTCGGCCGCCTGCTGCTCGAGCTCGGAGAGCTCCTTCTCCAGTTTCTCGAGACGCTGCCGGGAGGCCGGATCGGTCTCCTTCTTGAGGGCCTCGCGCTCGATCTTGAGCTGGATGATCTTGCGATCGAGCTCGTCGAGCTCTTCGGGCTTGCTGTCGATCTGCATGCGCTTCCTGGCCGCCGCCTCGTCGATAAGCGGCCCCATGTCGGTGCGCTCGTCGAGCTT
>CAYYZI010000076.1:0-8766 GCA_964475675.1 uncultured Geminicoccaceae bacterium | reverse complement strand
TGCCGACCGTGGTCCAGACGGCGCAGGTCGCCGGGCATGCCGCGGGCGAACTGCATCCAGGCCTGCAGCGACACCGGCAGGACCAGCAGGACGAGAACCAGGAGCGCGATCTTCAGCGGCGGGGTCTCCTTGCCGGCGGGGAGGGCTTGCGCCACGCTGTAAGATGAAGGAGCCACCGGGGTGCGGCAAGGGGCGGCCAGCGGGGAGGAGAGGCATGGCGCTGCTTTTCTACAGCCGGGAGGATGATCCGCAGGCCTGGCGGGCGGCCTTGTGCGCGCGTCTTCCGGATCTCGATTTCCGGATCTGGCCGGAACTCGGAGACCCCGGAGAGATCGAGATGGCGCTCGTGTGGCGACCGCCGCCCGGCCTGCTGGCGAGCCTGCCCAATCTGCGGGTGATCTTTTCCCTCGGTGCCGGCATCGATGCGCTGCTGGCCGATCCCACCCTGCCCGATGTCCCGCTGTGCCGGATGGTCGACCCCTCGCTGACCCGGAGCATGAGCGAATATGTGCTGGCGCTGGTGCTGTTCTATCATCGCCGCCTCGATCTCTACGCCGAGCAGCAGCGCAGGGCCCGGTGGCGGATGGAGATGCCGCGCCCGGCGGGGGACACCACGGTCGGGGTGATGGGACTCGGCGAACTCGGCAGCGATGCCGCCCGCAGCCTCGCTGCCCAGGGCTTTGTGGTGCGCGGCTGGAGCCGGACGCGCAAGCGGATTGCCGGCGTGGAGAGCTTCGCCGGGGAAACGGAGCTCGGATCCTTCCTCGCCGGTCTCGACATCGTGATCTGTCTGCTGCCGCTGACTCCGGCGACCGAGGGCATTCTGAATGCCGATCTCTTCGCCCGGCTGCCGCAGGGGGCCTGTCTCGTCCATCTCGCCCGCGGCGCCCATCTGGTCGAGCAGGATCTGCTCGATGCGGTGGAGCGGGACCATCTGCGGGGTGCCGTTCTCGACGTCTTCCGCGAGGAACCGCTGCCCCCCGAGCATCCCTTCTGGCGGCATCCGCGGATCCGGGTGACGCCACACAGTGCCAGCTACAGCCTGCCGGAAACCGGGGCAGAAGTGGTGGCCGACAACATTCGCCGCTTGCGCGCGGGCAGGCCTTTGCGCCATGTGGTGCGGCGCGAGCGGGGCTACTGACGGGCCCGGTACCGGGGGAGAGGCATGACGAAGGTGATCTGTGTCGCCCAGCAGAAGGGGGGAGCCGGCAAGACCACCGTGCTCGTCCAGCTGGCGACGGCCCTCCGTGAAGCGGGCCGGCGGGTGGCGCTGATCGACACCGATCCGCAGGCCAGTCTCGGCGGCTGGATGCGGCTGCGCGAGGCGCTCGGAGCGGATGTGCCCGCCCTGCCGTTCTCCGCCGTCGGTGGCTGGCGTCTCGCGGTCGAACTCGACCGCGCCCGGGGCGACGTCGATCTGGTGCTGGTGGACACCCCGCCGCATGCCGAGGCGGAAGCCCGGGGGGCCGTGCGCGAGGCCGATCTGGTGCTGGTTCCGATCCAGCCCAGCCCGCTCGATGTCTGGGCTTCGCAGAGCACGGTGGAGATGGCGACGCGCGAGGGCAGCCTGCTGCGGCTGCACCTCAACCGGGTACCGCCACGCGGGCGCAGCATCGGTGAGGCGGAAGCGGCGATGGCCGAGATGGGCCTCCAGCCGCTGGCCAGCCGCTTCGGCAACCGCCAGGCTTTCGTCGGCAGCATCGCCCGCGGCCTCGGGGTGGTGGAAAGCGAGCCGCGCAGCCGGGCCGCCGAAGAGGCGCGGGCGCTGGCGGCGGAGATCCTGGCGCTGCTCGGTTAGGGCGGGCCAAACAGCGACGGAAAGGACGGGGGGAGAAGCGATGTCCGGACCACCTGCCGGAAGCGGTGAGCCGATCACCGATCGGCGACAGCTGGTGGCCTATCTGGAGGCCGGCTGCAAGCCGGAGAGCCAATTCCGCATCGGCACCGAGCACGAGAAGTTCGGCTTCCACAAGGACACGTTGCGGCCGCTCGCCTATGACGAGCCGGGCGGCATCCGCGCGCTGCTCGAGGGGCTGGCCGACCGTTTCGGCTGGGAGATCGTGCGCGAGGGGGATTTTCCCATCGCATTGCGCCAGGGCGGCGCCTCGGTCACGCTCGAACCGGGCGGCCAGTTCGAGCTGTCCGGCGCCCCGGTGCAGGACATTCACGCCACCTGCTGCGAGGTCCACACCCATCTCGAACAGGTGCGGCAGATCGCCGAGCCTCTCGGGGTGGGGATGCTGGGCATGGGCTTTCAGCCCAAATGGCGGCGCGAGGAGATCCCCTGGATGCCCAAGGCGCGCTACGCCATCATGCGGCGCTGGATGCCGAAGCGCGGCGATCACGGCCTCGACATGATGCTGCGCACCTGCACCATCCAGGTCAATCTCGACTTCTCCAGCGAAGCCGACATGGTCAAGAAGTTCCGCGTCGGGCTCGCCCTGCAGCCGGTGGCCACCGCGCTTTTCGCCAACTCCCCCTTCGCCGACGGCAAGCCCACCGGGTATCTGAGCTATCGCAGCCATGTCTGGACCGACACCGATCCCGACCGCTGCGGCATCCTGCCCTTCGTCTTCGAAGAGGGCATGGGCTTCGAGCGCTATGTCGACTACGTGCTCGATGTGCCGATGTACTTCGTTTATCGCGACGGACGCTACATCGATGCCGCCGGCCAGTCCTTCCGCGATTTTCTCGACGGTCGCCTGCCAGCCCTGCCGGGCGAGCTGCCGACCATGAGCGACTGGGCCGACCATCTGACCACCGTCTTCACCGAAGTGCGCCTCAAGCAGTACATCGAGATGCGCGGTGCCGATGGCGGCCGCTGGCAGAAGCTGTGCGGCCTGCCGGCGCTGTGGACGGGGCTTCTGTATCATCGCCCGTCCCTGGATGCGGCCTGGGATCTCTGTCGCGACTGGACCCTGGAGGAGCACCAGTATCTGCGCCGCGAGGTGCCGCGTCTGGCACTGAAGACACCGTTTCGCGGGCGCCCGCTGCGCGATCTGGCACTGGAAATCCTGGCGCTGGCGGATACCGGGCTGGCCGCGCGCAACCGGGTGGGCGTCGCCGGCCACGACGAGACCTACTATCTCGCCAATCTGTGGCGCATTGCCGGTACCGGCATCACCCCGGCCGAGGAGAAGCTGGAGAAGTTCCACGGCCGCTGGGGCGGCAGCGTCGACCCGGTGTTCCGCGAATACGCCTACTGAGCCGGCGGCGACCGCTTCAGCCGGCGGTCAGTTCCTTGAGGGTCTTGAGGTCGAACTTCTTCATGAGTTCGACCAGGGGATCGCTGCTCTCCAGAGCCTGGCCCTCGAGGGAGATCATCGCCTGACCGACCATCAGCCGCATCTCGCCGCTGCGCGCCTCGCCATCCCAAGTGAGAACGGCGTTGCTGCGGCCGATCCGCACCCGCTTGGAGCCGGGTTCGGCGGTCATCATCGCCGGATTGGTGAGCATCGCCGCAAATGCCTGGATCATCGGGCTGTTGGCGATGATCTGGGCCTCGATCCGGCCCGGCCCGCCCGTATTGACGTAGGTGCGGCTGACCATCATGCCGCCGCCCGGCATGCCGCCGGGCTGGACCTGCGCCGGCTGCGCCTCCCAGCCCTCGGGAGGCTCGGGAAAGGTGGCCGCGAAGCGCTCGCCGAGCTTCTCCTGCAGGGCCTGGCGGGCGAAATCGAGCTCGACCATGGCGCCGGCGATATCGCCTTCCTCGTAGAGCTGACGCACCAGATCGAGCTGACCGAGGAAATCCTCGGCACGGCCGGAGGGGCCTCCCAGCAGGAGGGCGGCAAAAGCCAGCGGCAGCATCCGTTTCATCACGCACTCCCCTGATCGATGATGGCAGGGCGAGGCTAGGTCACGGCATCCCGGGCCGCAAGGCCGCGGCTCAGCCGCCCCGCGGCGGCGAGGCGGAGAGGAGCGCGTTGTGGCGCAGCAGGTGATCGGCCAGCACGCAGGCCATCATCGCCTCGCCCACCGGCACCGCCCGGATGCCGACGCAGGGATCGTGGCGCCCCCTGGTGACGATCTCGCGCTCGTGGCCGAGCCGGTCGATGGTCCGGCGCGGGATGCGGATCGAGGAGGTGGGCTTGACCGCAAAGCGCAGCAGGATCGGCTGACCGGTGGAAATCCCGCCCAGAATGCCGCCTGCCCGGTTGGAAAGGAAATGCGGTCGGCCGTCCCGCATCACGATCTCGTCGGCATTTTCCTCGCCGCGCAGCCGCGCCGCCCGGAAGCCGGCACCGATCTCCACCCCCTTGACCGCGTTGATGCTCATCATCGCCTTGGCGAGATCGGCGTCGAGCTTGTCGTAGACCGGCTCGCCGAGCCCCGGCGGCACGCCCTCGGCCACCACTTCCACCACCGCACCCAGCGAGGAACCCTGCTTGCGAATGTCGTCGAGAAGCGCCGTCCAGCGAGCGGCGGCCTCGGCATCCGGGCACCAGAAGGGATTGCGTTCGATCTCGCCTGCATCGAAGCGTGAAGGGTCGATCGAATCCTCGCCGATCTGAACGAGATATCCGAGGATTTTCACCTTCTCGCCGAGGATCCTGCGGGCGATCGCCCCGGCCGCCACCCGGCAGGCGGTCTCCCGCGCCGAGGCGCGGCCGCCGCCCCGCCAGTCCCGGATCCCGTACTTCATCTCGTAGGTGAAGTCGGCATGTCCCGGGCGATAGACATCGCGGAGTTCGCCGTAGTCCTTCGAGCGCTGGTCGAGGTTCCGGATCAAGAGGCTGACGGGTGTGCCGGTGGTCAGCCCGCCGAACACGCCCGAGAGGATCTCCACGCGGTCCGCCTCGCGGCGCTGGGTGGTGAAACGGCTCTGGCCGGGACGACGGCGATCGAGCCAGCGCTGGATGTCGTCCTCATGCAGCGGCAGGCGCGGCGGCACGCCATCGACCACCACCCCGATCGCCGGCCCATGGCTCTCGCCCCAGGTGGTGAAGCGGAAGATCTCGCCGAAACTGGAGCCGGCCATGGCCTCAGCCGTTGTTCTGCACGGTGGCGATGTCGGGGGCGTCGACCGCCTTCATGCCCACCACGTGATAGCCCGAATCGACATGCAGCACCTCGCCGGTGGTGCCCGATCCGAGCTCGGAGAGCAGGAACAGGGCGGCGCCGCCGACATCCTCGATGGTGGTATTGCGCTTGAGGGGAGAATTGAGCTGGTTCCATTTGAGAATGTAGCGGAAATCGCCGATGCCGCTGGCCGCCAGGGTGCGCACCGGGCCGGCCGAGATGGCGTTGACGCGGATGCCGCTGGGGCCGAGATCGGCCGCCAGATAGCGCACCGAGGCCTCGAGCGCCGCCTTGGCCACGCCCATCACATTGTAGTGGGGGATCACCCGCTCGGCGCCGATGTAGGTCAGGGTCAGGAGGCTGCCGCCATGCTCCTGCATGAGCGGCATCGCCCGGCGGGCGAGCTCGGTGAAGGAGTAGCAGGAGATCAGCATGCTGCGCTGGAAGTTGTCGCGCGTGGTGTCCACATAGCGGCCCTTGAGCTGCTCCTTGTCCGACCAGGCGATGGCATGGACCAGGAAGTCGAGCCGGCCCCAGCGGCTTTCGATCTCCGCGAACAGGGCATCGAGACTGGCGCCGTCGGTGACGTCGGCCTCGCACAGGATGCTGGCGCCCAGCTTGTCGGCGAGCGGCAGGACCCGCTTTTTCAGGGTTTCGCCCTGCCAGGTCACCGCCAGTTCTGCACCCTGATCGGCCACCGCGCGGGCGATGCCCCAGGCGAGCGAGCGCTCGTTGGCGATGCCCATGATCAGGCCCTTCTTGCCGGCCATCAGGGGGCTCTGGATCGACATGGCTCGATGTTCTCCGTTCAGGCTCGGGGTCCGTCGGAAAGATCCTCGCTGCCGGCCTCCTCGCCGACATTGGTGGTCCGTTCGCGGGCACGACGCATGCGCTCACGCCGGATGGCGCTGTTGAGCTGGGCGCCGAAAATGAAGATGGCGGCCGAGATGTAGAAGAACAGCAGCGTCAGCACAATGCCGGCGAGGCTGCCGTAGATCAGGCTGTAGCGGGCGAAATTGCGCAGATACCAGGAAAAGGCGATGGCGATCAGGGTCCAGACGGTGACCGCTACCAGCGCGCCCGGCACCACGTCGCGCAGCCGCAGATCGATGTTCGGGAGCACCATGTACAGGGTCACGGTGAGCCCGAACAGCAGCCCCACACCGAGCACGTAGCGCACCACCGAGTAGAGGTTGCGCTCGAACAGCTCGCGTTCCGACAGCCAGGCGATGACGTCGCGTGCCACCGGCCAGCCGACCAGCGCCACGGTGGCGATCAGGATGACGATGGCGGAGAGGATGGTGAGCAGGATGCTCTCCAGCCGCCCGACCAGGAAATGGGGCAGCTCGGGCACCTGATAGGCGTGGTTCATGGCGTGTCGCAGGCTCTCGAGGCCGGAGGAGGCGAACCACAGCGAGATCAGGATGCTGACCGTCAGCACCCCGGCGCTGGCCTCCCGGAGCACCTCCTCGACCGCCGGCCGCAGCACGCTCGCCACCTCCGGCGGAATCAGTTCGAGAGCCAGATCGATCGACTGCCGCACCGCCTCGGTCTGGCCGAACAGACCGGCCAGGGTGAGCAGGAAGATGAGGAAGGGAAAGGCCGCGAACAGGGTGGTGAAGGCGATGTTGCCGGCGAGGATCAGGCTGTCGCTGAAGAAGAAGTCGTGGATCGCCTCGCCCAGCACCCGCCGGATCGGTGCCAGCCGGCGGCCGAGCCGCTTGCGGGCATGGTGGAAATCGGCCCGCGCCCGCTTGCGCTTGCTCCGGAGCGGAACCACCGGGCCCGGCAGCCCGGCGATCGGCTCCAGGACGGGCAGGCCCTTGTCCCTGCGCGGATGCTGCGGGGTCGGTGTCATCGCCTCTCGTGTTCCGGGCCTCTTGTGCTCTGGTCAGACGGAATGGGGCGGAGTAGTTTCGCGCCGCCCGAGCGATGGGGGGAGGAAAGCCATGCCCACGATCACGATCTTCGACAAGTCCAAGCTGCCGAGCCGTCATGCGACCCTTGGTCCGGATCGCGCGCCGCACCGCTCATACTATTACGCGATGGGCCTGTCCAAGGAAGACATCGACCGGCCCTTCATCGGCGTGGCCACGGCATGGAACGAGGCGGCTCCCTGCAACATCGCGCTGCACCGCCAGGCCCAGGCGGTCAAGACCGGAGTCTCGCGGGCCGGCGGCACGCCCAGGGAATTCACCACGATCACCGTTACCGACGGCATCGCCATGGGCCATCAGGGGATGAAAAGCTCGCTGGTTTCCCGCGAGGTGATCGCCGATTCGGTGGAGCTCACCATGCGCGGCCATGCCTATGACGCGCTCGTGGCCCTGGCTGGCTGCGACAAGTCCCTGCCGGGGATGATGATGGCCATGGTCCGGCTCAACGTGCCCTCGGTCTTCATGTATGGCGGTTCGATCCTTCCCGGACGCTGGCGCGGTCGCGACGTCACCGTCCAGGACGTGTTCGAGGCGGTGGGCAGGCATGCGGTAGGCGAGATGAGCGAGGAGGAGCTGTTCGAGCTCGAACAGGTGGCCTGTCCCTCGGCCGGCGCCTGCGGCGGCCAGTTCACCGCCAACACCATGGCCTGCGTCTCCGAGGCCATCGGTCTGGCATTGCCCGGTTCGGCCGGCACCCCGGCGCCGATGGAGGCCCGCGACCGCTGGGCCGAACAGTCGGGCGAGATGGTGATGAAGCTGATGGAGCTCGGCATCCGCCCGCGCGACATCGTCACCCGTCAGAGCCTCGAGAACGCCGCCCGGGTGGTCGCCGCTTCCGGTGGCTCGACCAACGGGGCGCTGCATCTGCCGGCCATCGCCCACGAGGCGGGAATCGATTTCGACCTCCATGATGTGGCCAGAATCTTCCGGGACACGCCCTACATCGCCGATCTCAAGCCGGCCGGCCGCTATGTGATGAAGGATCTGGCCGATGCCGGCGGCGTGCCGCTGCTGATGAAGGCGCTCCTGGACGGCGGCTATCTCCACGGCGACTGCATCACGGTGACGGGCAGGACCGTCGCCGAGAACCTGGCCGAGGTCTCCTGGAACCCGGATCAGGACGTGGTGCGGCCGGTCTCCGACCCCATCACCAGCTGGGGCGGGGTGGTCGGCCTCAAGGGCTCGCTGGCGCCGGAGGGGGCCATCGTCAAGGTGGCGGGGCTGCCCGAACTCAAATTCCGCGGCCCGGCCCGGGTGTTCGAATGCGAGGAGGATGCCATGGCGGCGGTGCAGGAGCGCCGCTATCGGGCCGGCGAGGTGCTGGTGATCCGCTACGAGGGCCCCAAGGGCGGCCCCGGCATGCGCGAGATGCTGGGCGTGACCAGCGCCATCTACGGCCAGGGCATGGGCGACAAGGTGGCACTGATCACCGACGGACGGTTCTCGGGAGCCACCCGCGGCTTCTGCATCGGCCATGTCGGCCCCGAGGCGGCGGTGGGCGGGCCCATCGGTCTGCTGCGGGATGGCGACATGATCGCCATCGATGCCGAGGCCGGAACCCTCGATGTCGAACTGTCCGAGGCCGAACTCGAGGCGCGGCGCCGCGAATGGAAGCCGCGACCGACCATGTACGGCTCCGGTGCGCTGTGGCGCTACGCCCAGAATGTGGGCTCGGCCGAAAAGGGCGCCGTCACCCATCCCGGGGCCAGGGGCGAGGTGATCCAGTACCCCGATCTGTGAGGGTTCAGACCCGGCCCTCGCGCCACCAGGCGAGGCCGGCGCTGGCCAGCAGCAGCACGAGAGCCAC
>CAYYZI010000075.1:0-8801 GCA_964475675.1 uncultured Geminicoccaceae bacterium | reverse complement strand
TGCCGATACCCCGAACGAAGGGGCGGGCGGCGAGCCACCCGCCCCGTGACGATCCCCCATCACTTCACATATTGCAGCAGCGGTTCCTTGCCCTCTTCCAGTACCTGCCTGGTGAGCACCAGGGTGGGCACGGCGATGAACTGCTCGACCGGCTTGCCGTCGAGCATGGCCAAGGCCTGTTCCACCGCCTGCTTGCCGACGAGGTAGGGAAGCTGGGCCACCGAGGCGTTGAGACGTCCCTGCTTGATGGACTTCACCGCATCGACATTGCCGTCGACGCCGACGACCACGATCTGGCCGCCCTTGCCGGCGGCGAACACCGTCTCCACCGCGCCCAGCGCCATCACGTCGTTGGCGGCGAAGATGGCCTTGAGATCGGGGTAACGGGTGAGGATGTCGTTGGTGATGTTGGCGGCCTTGCCGCGGTCCCAGTCGCCCGGCAGCGAGGCCACGATCTCCAGCCCCGGGGCGACTTCCGCGAGCCGTTCGGCGAAGCCGCGGGCCCGCTTCTGGCCGGTGATGTTGCCCGACAGCCCCTCGATCACCAGCACCGGCCCCTTGGCGTCCTTGCCGAGCACGCTGGCCACGTAATCGGCACCCTGGGCGCCGGCGGCGACATTGTCGGAGCCGATCGAGAAGGCGATCTCGACACCGGCCTTCTCGGCCACCGCGTAGTCGATGTTGGCATCGAGATCGACCACCGGGATGCCGAGTTCGTTGGCCCGCTTGATGCAGGGCAGCAGATTGGTGGAATTGATCGCCGCCGCCAGCAGCATGGTCGGCTTGCGCTCCAGCATGGTCAGGCAGACATTGAGCTGGGGCTCGGCGGCCTGGTCGCTTTCCACGGCCTGGAGGTAGTATTCGGCACCGGTCTCCGCGGCGGCGTCCCGGATGCCCTGCTCCATCGCCCCCCAGAAGGGGTTGGAGAGGGTCTTCAGGAGCACCGCGACCACCGGCTTTTCGGCGGCGCCGGCGAGTTGCGGCGCGCCCATCACGGCGGCTGCCGCGACCGCGAGCACCGTCCCGCGCAGGAATGTCCGTTTGCGCATCGAAACCTCCCTCTTCGTCGTTCGGTTTTCGCCGGCAGTTTAGCCGCCGACCGAGAGAACACAAGGAAGCGGCGCCCGCGACGGAAGCTAGCGGAAAAGGTCGGGCAGGGTCATCGACACGGCCGGTACGTAGGTCACCAGCAGTACCGCCGCCAGCAGCGCCAGGTAGAAGGGCCAGATCGAGCGCAGCGTGTCCTCGATGCGGATCTTGGCCACCGCACAGCCGACGAACAGCACCGAGCCCACCGGCGGGGTCACCAGACCGATGCCCAGATTGATCATCAGGATGATGCCGAACTGGATGGGGTCCATGCCGAGCTCCTTGACGATCGGCAGGAAGATCGGCGTGGTGATGACAATGAGCGGCGCCATGTCCATGAAAGTGCCGAGAAACAGCAGGATGATGTTGATGATCAGCAGCAGCACATATCTGTTGTCGGAGATCGTCTGCAGCAGTTCGAACAGCCGCGCCGGCACCTGGTTGAGGGCCAGCAGCCAGCCGAAGGCGGCGGCGGTGCCGATCACCAGAAGCACGATGGCGGTGGTGCGCACCGCGTTCCGGGTGGCAGTGAGGAAGGCCTCGAAGGTGAGCGAGCGGTAGAAGAAGGCGGTCACCAGCACCGCGTAGATGACGGCGATCGCCGAGCTTTCGGTGGCGGTGAAGATGCCGCTCAGCACCCCGCCGATGATGATCACCGCGGTCACCAGCCCGGGCAGCGCGTCGACGGCCGAACACAGGATCGCCCGCAGGCCGGGAAATTCGTCGCGGGGGTAGCCGCGGCGGATGGCCACCACATAGGCCGCCACCATCAGGCAGAGGCCGGTGAGGATGCCCGGAACGAAGCCGGCCAGGAACAGCGATGCCACCGAGACCGTGCCGCCGGCGGCGATCGAGTAGATGATCATGTTGTGGCTGGGCGGAATGGTGAGGCCGATGGTCGCCGAAGTGACGGTGACGTTGACCGCGTAGTCGGCATCATAGCCCTTGCGGCGCATGATCGGGATCAGGGTCGAGCCCAGCGCCGAGGCGTCGGCCACGGCCGATCCCGAGATGCCGCCGAACAGCATGCTGGACATGACGTTGACCAGGCCGAGCCCGCCCCGCACATGGCCGACGGTGGCGCTGGCCAGGCGCACCAGGCGATCGGCGATCCCTCCGTGCAGCATCAGCTCGCCGGCATAGATGAAGAAGGGGATGGCCATCAGGGCGAACACGTTCATGCCCGCGGCCATCCGCTGGAACACCACCAGCGGCGGCAGATCCATGTACATCACGGTGACCAGCGAGGAGAGGCCGAGCGTGAAGGCGATGGGCACGCCCAGCAGCAGCAGGACGATGAAGGTGCCGAACAGGACGATCAGGGTCAAGACGCGTCCCTCGCGGCCGGGGCCGGACTGCCGCCGCGCAGATCCACGAGCAGATGCTCGAGCGAGAACAGGACGATCAGCGTGCCGGAGAGGGGGAAGGGCAGGTAGCTGACACCCACCCTCAGGCCGAGGGTGGGGATCACGTGGCTCCAGGTGGAGGCGGCCATCTCGGCGCCGTACCAGATCATCGCCGCGCCGAACGCCGCCACCAGCAGATGCACCAGCATGTCGACCAGCAGTCCGGCCGGTGCGGGCAAGGCCTCCTTGAAGAACACGAGACCGATATGGAAGCGCTCGCGCACCCCCACCGCCGCCGCCAGCAGGATGTACCAGGTCATCAGGAACAGCGACAGCCGCTCCGACCAGTTGGGGGTGTCGTTCAGCACGTAGCGCCCCCAGACCTGCCAGCCGATGATCGCGGTCATCAGCACGAGGCCGCCGGCGCTCAGCCAGAGCGCGGTATCCGAAAACCAGCGATTGATGCGGGAAACGAGGGTCGCGAGATCCACGGTGCCGGTCACGCCTTCGAGGAAATGCCGGAAGGGAGACGGAGGCCGCCGGGCGGGAAGGGCGGGACCACCCGCCCGGCTGCGCTTCCGTTTACTTGAAGGCGCGGATGCGCTCGACCAGCGACTCGAGCTCCGGCGTATTGACGAATTTTTCGTAGACCGGAGCCATGGCGTCGATGAAGGGCTGCTTGTCGATGTCCTCGATGATTTCGTTGCCAGCAGCCAGCACGATCTTCTTGGATTCCTCGACCCGCCGGTCCCACAGCTCGCGCATGTAGGGCACGGAGAGGGCGGCGGCCTTGCGGATCAGCGCCCGGTCGGCCTCGCTCAGCTTGTCCCAGGTCTTCTTGGACATGATCAGGACTTCCGGCGACATGGAGTGCTGATCGAGCGAATAGTACTTGGCCACCTCGAAATGCCGGGTGGATTCATAGGAGGGCCAGTTGTTCTCGGCCCCGTCGATGACGCCCGTCTTGAGAGCCTCGTAGACCTGGCCGAACTCCATCGGCGTGGCATTGGCACCGAGGGCCGAGACCATCGAAACGAACAGGTCGGAATTCTGGACCCGGATCTTGAGGCCCTTCATGTCGGCCGGGGTGCGGATGGGCCGTTTGGTGTTGTAGAAGGAGCGGGCGCCCGAATCATAGTAGGCGAGCCCGATCATGCCGTGTTCCTCGAAGGCGGCGAGGATCTCCTGGCCGATCTCGCCGTCCATCACCCGGCGCATCTGGTCGATGGAGCGGAAGATGAAGGGCAGGGCCGGGACCGCGGTTTCGGGAACGACCCCGTTCAGCGGAGCGAGATTGACGCGGTTGAGATCGATGGCGCCCAGGATGGTCTGCTCGATGGTGTCCTTTTCCTCGCCGAGCTGGCGCCCGGGGAACATCTGGATGGTGATCCGGCCGTTGGTCCACTGGTCGAGGAGCTGGCCCATGTACTTGACCGCCTCGACCGTCGGATAGCCGTCGGAATGGGTGTCGGCGGCCTTGAGCACCAGCGCCATGGCGCTGCCCGCCATGCCGGCGGCGAGCGTGAAGGCCGTGGCGGCCATCAGGGCACGCCGGGCAAGTCCTGTACTGCGCATCGAAACCTCCCTGTTCGTTCGAATTTTCGCCGGCAGTCTAGTCGCCGCCGGCGAGAACTCAAGCGGCGGGAGCCTCCGGTCAGCGGGTGTGCAGCGGGGCGTCCGGGTAGAAGGCGCGAAAGGCGAAGGCGAAGTCGACCGAGTAGACCACGTCCTCGAGCCCGCCATCGGCGCGGCGGCGCTGCACCAGCACATTGCCGACATCGATGCCCTCGCTGATGACCGCACTGTCGAGAGCCGAGGCCTGGCCGGGCTCCCAGGTGATCACCAGATCCCCGGCCTCGATGCGGCCCTTCTCGCGTACCAGCGCCAGGCTCCAGGCCTCGGCACCGACCCGCACCACGCGCTGCAGGGGCGGGATCTCCTCGGGCAGCGGGCCGCCATAGAGAAACGGTCGGGCCGAGCGGTCGTAGCCGGCATAGGGGTTGGTGCCGTAGCGGCGAAGGCGCGGATCGGCGGGCACCAGCACCTCGCCATCGGGATGGCGGGCCAGGAAGCGGGCGAAGCTCTCGAGCCGCGAGGGCAGCATGGTGAGCTTGGCGCCGGTGAGTTCGCCGACGATCGCCCGGCCGGTGAACTGCTGCCACCAGCTCTCGGTCTGGCGGTCGTACATCACGAGATCGGAGTTGCGGAGCTTGCCGGTGGTGCCGAAATCCAGCAGCCGCTCGCCCAGCCGCCGGTCGAAGACGATGCCGGTATTGCACAGCGGACAGAAGGTGACGGCGATCGGCCGCCCGCCGAGCTCGTCGTTGACGATCTCGTGCCAGATCAGGAGCTGCAGAGGATATGCCCGGACCGCATCGCCGATCTCCACGGTGATCACCGGCTCGCGACCATCGAGCTCGACCTCGCCGGCGGGACGGAAGCGGGGCGCGTCGATCGCCGGAATGCCGTCCTTGGGCGGTCCGCCGGAGATGATCTCGGAAAGCTCGACACTGCGCTTGTCGAAATCGGTGCGCGGCCATTCCGCCTTCCAGGCCATGGGCTGGGCGGCGAGACCGCCGGCGAACAGCAGCAACAGGGTGATGACGGCAAGTCCGCTGCGCATGACGGTCTCCGCTCGGATCCTGCGGCGGGGCGGCGAGGTGGACAGATGAGACGCGATTGGTGACAATGTCACATCAATGCGCTTCAACATCCAGTGATAGACGGGCCGACGGCCGTGCAGGCGGCCCGGAGCTGCGGGGCAGGATCGCATGCGAATTCTCGGAGTGCTTCTCCTCATCGCCATGATCGGTGTGGTGGCCGTTCTGCTGACCGGCGTGTGGAGCTTCGTCAAGGGCGGGCCATTCTACGAAAGATACGGCAATCGGCTGATGCAGGCCCGGGTCGGGCTGCAGCTGGTGGCAGCGGTGCTGCTCGGCCTGATGTTCATGACCCAGTCCTGAGGGCGGATCCTACATGGTTCGCCTGACGCGGATCTACACCCGCGGCGGCGATCGCGGGCAGACCTCGCTCGGCGATGGCCGCCGGGTGGCCAAGCACGATCTCCGGGTCGAGGCCTTCGGTACGGTGGACGAGGCCAATGCCGCGGTCGGTCTGGCCAGGCTGCATACCGAAGGCGAGGCCGATGCCATGCTCGCCCGGGTGCAGAACGATCTGTTCGATGTCGGGGCCGATCTGTGCCGGCCGCTTCCGGAGTCGGGCGAAGAGGGGGCGCTGCGGGTGACCGATGCCCAGGTGCAGCGGCTGGAGCGGGAGATCGACCGTCTCAACGCCGAGCTGGCACCCCTCACTTCCTTCGTCCTGCCGGGCGGAACGCCGGCTTCGGCCCATCTCCATCTGGCGCGCACGGTGACCCGCCGGGCCGAGCGTCTGGTCAGCGCCCTGGCCGAGCGGGAAACGGTCAATCCGGCGGCGCTGCGCTACCTCAATCGCCTTTCCGATCATCTCTTCGTGCTGGCCCGCTACCTCAACGACAAGGGGGCGCGGGACGTGCTGTGGGAGCCGGGACGGCATCGCCGGGAGTGAGGGTTTCGGCGCGTTGACAAGGTTGTGACCGGCGCCTAGTGGTTTTTGCGGCGCACAAAGAGCGGGCCCGATGCCGGCGGGGGAGCAGCCGACCCGCCGCACCCAGCGAAGCAGGTAGCAGGATGAAGGTTCTCGTCCCCGTCAAGCGCGTGGTCGATGCCAATGTGAAGGTTCGCGTCAAGGCGGACCAGACCGGCGTCGACACCGACAATGTCAAGATGGCCATGAACCCCTTCGACGAAATCGCCAACGAGGAGGCGATCCGCATGAAGGAGCGGGGCGTGGCCAGCGAGGTCGTGGCGATCTCCATCGGTCCCGCCAAATGCAGCGAGACCCTGCGCACGGCGCTGGCGATGGGTGCCGATCGGGCCATCCATGTGCGCACCGACGCCGAGGTGCAGCCCTTGGCAGTGGCCAGGATCCTGAAGGTGATCGTCGAACGCGAGCAGCCCGGCCTGGTGATCATGGGCAAGCAGGCGATCGACGACGACAGCAACCAGACCGGCCAGATGCTGGCCGGGCTTCTCGGCTGGCCGCAGGCGACCTTCGTCTCCCGTCTTTCGATCGAGGGCGAGGAGGTGGAGGCCGGGCGCGAGGTCGACGAGGGCATCGAGGTGATCCGCTTCAGGCTGCCGGCGGTGGTCACCGTCGATCTGCGCCTCAACGAGCCGCGCTACGCGTCATTGCCGAACATCATGAAGGCCAAGCGCAAGCCCATGGACCAGACGACGCCCGAGGAATTGGGTGTCGATACCACGCCGCGGCTGCGATACCTCAAGGTGGAGGAGCCGCCCAAACGCCAGGCCGGGGTGAAGGTCGCCTCGGTACAGGAGCTGGTGCAGAAGCTCAAGGAAGAGGCGGGGGTGCTCTGATGGCGGTTCTCATCCTGGCCCAGCACGACAACCGGACTCTCGAGCCGGCGGTGCTCCACGCCGTGACCGCGGGCAGGAAGCTGCAGGAGGAGGTCGATCTCCTGGTGGCCGGCAAGGATGCCGGTGAGGTGGCCAAGCAGGCGGCGGCCATCGAGGGGGTGCGGCGCGTGCTGCATGCCGAACACGAGGCCTATGCCAACCCCGTGGCCGAGGATCTGACTCCGCTGCTGCTGCGGCTGATGGAGGATTACGACTATCTGCTGGCCGCTTCCACGACCTTCGGCAGGAACGTGCTGCCGCGGGTGGCGGCTCTGCTGGACAGCGCCCAGATCAGCGACATCGTCGAGGTGCTCGGCCCCGATCGCTTCAAGCGCTACATCTATGCCGGCAATGCGCTGGCCACCGTGGAATCGCTCGATGCCAGGCGGGTCATCACGGTGCGCAGCACCGCCTTCGAGGCGGCCGCGGCGGAGGGGGGCACGGCCGAGATCCTCGCCACCGAGCCGGCCGAACCGACGGGGCTCGCCCGCTTCGTGCGCCGCGAGGTGCACAGGAGCGAACGGCCCGAGCTGACCTCCGCCCGGATCGTGGTGTCCGGCGGCCGCGGCCTCGGTTCGGCCGAGAACTTCCGCCTGCTCGAGGAGCTCGCGGATGTGCTGGGAGCGGCCATCGGCGCCTCGCGGGCGGCGGTCGACGCCGGCTTTGCGCCCAACGACTGGCAGGTCGGCCAGACCGGCAAGATCGTGGCCCCCGATCTCTATGTGGCGGTGGGCATCTCCGGCGCCATCCAGCATCTGGCCGGGATGAAGGACAGCAAGGTCATCGTCGCCATCAACAAGGACGAGGAAGCGCCCATCTTCCAGGTCGCCGATTACGGCATCGTCGGTGATCTCTTCAAGATCGTTCCCGAACTGACCGAGGAGCTCGAGCGCGCCAAGGCCGCCTGAGCCTCGAGAGCGGAGCTTTCGCCATGCACACCGCCTATGTCGAGCGCGACTACCCGGCGATCCCCGAGATCCGATGTATCGGGGTGATCGGCGCCGGGCAGATGGGAGCCGGCATCGCCCAGACCGCGGCCGTCGCCGGCTATCGGGTGAAGCTCGTGGACATCTCCCGCGAGCAGCTCGATCAGGCCCTCTCCCGCATCGACTATCTGCTCGGACGGCAGGTATCCAAGGGAAGGATGAGCGAGGCCCAGAAGGCGGAGGTGCTGGCGCGCATCGAGACCGGCGAAAGTCTGGAGATCCTCGGCGATTGCGAGCTGGTAATCGAGGCCGCCACCGAGGACGAGGAGCTCAAGAAGAAGATCCTCAAGGAGCTCTGTCCGATCCTGCGCCCCGACGCGCTGATCGCCACCAACACCTCGAGCATCTCGGTGACCCGCCTCGCCGCCCAGACCGACCGGCCGGAGCGCTTCATTGGCATGCATTTCATGAACCCGGTGCCGGTCATGAAGCTGGTGGAGATCATCCGCGGCATCGCCACCAGCCGCGAGACCTACGAGGCGATCTGCGAGGTGGCGGAGAAACTCGGCAAGGTCACGGTGACCGCCGAGGACTTTCCCGCCTTCATCGTCAATCGCATCCTGCTGCCGATGATCAACGAGGCGGTCTATACCCTCTACGAAGGGGTGGGCAACGTGGAGAGCATCGATACCGCCATGCGGCTCGGTGCCAACCATCCGATGGGCCCCCTGGAGCTGGCCGATTTCATCGGCCTCGACACCTGCCTCGCGGTGATGCAGGTGCTCTACGAGGGGCTCGCCGACAGCAAGTACCGGCCCTGTCCGCTGCTGGTCAAATATGTTGAGGCCGGCTGGCTGGGCCGCAAGACGCAGCGCGGCTTCTACGACTATCGCGGCGAAAAGCCGATGCCCACCCGCTGACCGATCGCGCCCCCGGCCGCCGAACGCTTGGCGTCGCGCCCTCGGCGCGGCTAGATAGGTTAC
>CAYYZI010000074.1:0-8961 GCA_964475675.1 uncultured Geminicoccaceae bacterium | reverse complement strand
ACAGCCGGATCGCCTCGATCACGGCCTGCACCGCCGCCGCCTCGGTGAAATCGGGCGCGAAGGGCGGGCCGCCGGCGACCGCCTCGATCACGCATTTGGCCTCGATGGCCTTCATGTCGTTGAAGCCGATCTGATGGCCCGGCGCCGGGCAGAAGGCGGCATAGTCGGGATGGTCGGGGCCCGCCGGAATCTGCACGAAACCCTCGCGGCCGCTGCGTCCGCCACGGACGAACAGGCGCAGCTCGTTGAGCCGCTCCATGTCCAGCAGCACAGCCCCTTTGGAGCCGGTCACCTCGAAGGCCAGATGCATCTTGCGCCCGGCGGCGACCCAGCTCGCCTCGATGCTGCCGGTGGCACCGCAGGCGAAGCGCAGGAGCGCGCGTGCCACATCGTCGACCACCACCGCCACCCGCTCGCTCGAGTCCGGTGCCTTGGGCCGGCTCGGCACGACGGTGGTGAGATCCCCCGTCACCTCGGCGATCTCGCCCACCAGGAAACGGGCCATGGAGACGATGTGGCTGCCGAGATCGGCCACCACCCCGCCGCCCGCCACCGGATCGAGCCGCCAGCTCCAGGGCAGCTCGGGATCGGCCATGTAATCCTCGGCATGAATGCCACGGAAGTTCCAGACCTCGCCGATCTCTCCGGCGGCGATGAGATCGCGGGCAAAGCGCACCAGCGGGTTCTTGAGATAGTTGAACCCGACCGCCGTCGGTACTCCCGCCCGCGCCGCCGCTTCCACCATCTCCAGCGCATCGCGGGCGGTGGGAGCGAGCGGCTTTTCGCACCAGACCGCCTTGCCGGCGGCGATCGCCGCCAGGGCCATCGGCTTGTGGAGATCGTTGGGGGTGGTGACGGAAACGAGATCCACCGCCGGATCCTCGACCAGCGCCCGCCAGTCGGTGCCGTGACGGGCGAAGCCGTAGCGGCGGGCCATGCCCTCGGCCCGGCCCGAATCGAGATCGACGATCATCTCGAAACGGGGTACCGCCGGCAGGTCGAACAGCCGGGCAGCGGTGGCCAGACCGAGGGCATGGGCGGCACCCATGAAGCCGGTGCCGATGATGCCGATGCCGATTTCCTTCATCGCCGCGATTTCCTCCCTGCGCCCGGCACACCTCAGTAGCTGCCGCCCTCGCTCCCGCCGCTTTCCGTCGCCCGCATCGCGGCCAGGATCTCGCCGGCCTTCATCGCCATCAGACGGGCATCCGACAGCAGGGTGACGAAATCGAAGCCCTTCTCCCACATGCCCCTGGCAAAGCCGGGCGAACCGCAATGGATGCCGGCGAAACGGCCGTGCGCCCGGGCCCGCTCCAGGATCCGGTCGATCGCCTCCAGCACCCGCGGCTCGGTGGGGTCGAAACCCGGCGTGCAGCCCAGCGAAAGCGCCAGGTCCGCCGGTCCGACATAGACCCCATCCAGCCCCTCGACGGCCAGGATCTCCTCGAGATCGGCGAGCGCCTCCCCGGTCTCGATCATCGCGATCAGCAGGATCTCGTCATTGGCATGGCGGGGATAGTCGGCGCCACCGTAGAGCTGGGCCCGGATCGGGCCGAAGCTGCGCTTGCCGGCCGGGGCGTAGCGGCCGTAGGCGACCAGCTCCTCGGCTTCGGCACGGCTGTTGACCATCGGACAGATGATGCCGTAGGCGCCGGCATCGAGCATCTTCATGATGATCCCCGGCTCACGCCAGGGCACTCGCACCATCGGCACCACCCCGGTGGTGGAAACCGCCTGCAGCATGCCGACCGCGGTCTGATAGTCGGTGATCCCGTGCTGCATGTCGACGGTGAGACTGTCCCAGCCCTGATGGGCCATCAGCTCGGCGCTGAAGGCGCTGGGCAGCGCCAGCCAGCCATTGACCGTCCTGTTCCCGGCGCCCCAGAGCTCCCGCAGGCGATTCTTTCGCACGCCTCCCCCTTTCCCGCGCATCTCGCGCGACACATCTCGGAACCTATTGGCACCTTGGATCGCTGTCCACGCTGCTTGTGGGGGCGGATCTTCTGTGCCTTATACGCGTCTGCGCCGTCCAGAAGGAGATATCGATGCGCCTCTCGCTGCCCCTGCTCGCGACCATGCTGTTCGCGGCAGCACCGGGCCTCGCCCAGGAACAGACCACCGACCGCGTGATCGCCGAAGTCAACGGTGTCGCCATCCATGAAAGCCAGATCGATGCGGCCTATGCCGAACTGCCGGAACAGTATCGCCAGCTTCCCAAGGAGGCGCTGCTGGGGCCGTTGCGCGAGCGTCTGATCGACGACGAATTGCTGCGCATGGAAGCGGAGCGGCTGAAGCTCGACGAGGACGCACGCGTCAAGCGGGAGATCGCGCGGGCCAAGGCCCGGGTGATGCGTGCGGCCCTGCTGGAGAAGGTGATCGAGGAAGCCTCCACCGAAGAGCGGCTGCAGGCCGCCTACGAGAAGATGAAGGCCCAACCCGATTTCGCCGTCGAGGAGGCGCGCATCAGCCATATCCTGCTGAAATCCGAGGAGGATGCCCGCGCGGTGATCAAGGAACTCGACGGCGGTGCCGATTTCGCCGCCCTCGCCAAGGAGCGCTCGGAAGGTCCCTCCGGTCCCAAGGGCGGCGATCTCGGCTATCTGAAGAAGCAGGCGCTGGTTCCGGAATTCGCCAATGTGGCCTTCGCCCTCGAGCCCGGCAGCTATACCAAGGATCCGGTGCAGACCCGCTTCGGCTGGCACGTCATCAAGCTCGAGGACAAGCGCCGCAACGTGCCGAGCTTCCAGGAAGTCGAGAACCAGGTGCGCGAGCAGGTCGCCCGCGAGGCGATCACCAGCTATCTCGAGGAGGCCCGCGCCAAGGCCGAGATCGTCCTCAACGAGGATTTCCTGCCTGCGGCCCCGACCGAAGAGCCGACCCAGAACTAGACGGGGAGAAACGGTCATGAGCAGTGGATCGCGTTCACCGCTCGCACCCGACCGTTTCCCGCCCCTGCCGCCGGTGGCGGGGGCCCGGTTCGCCACGGTGGCGGCGGAGATCCGCTACCGTGGCCGGCCGGATCTGGCGCTGATGGCCTTCGAACCGGGTACCGCCGTGGCCGGGGTCTTCACCCGCTCGAAAACCGCCGGCCATCCGGTGCTGTGGTGCCGTCGCATCCTGGCCGCCGGTCGGGCCCGGGCATTGATCGTCAATGCCGGCAATGCCAACGTCTTTCGCGGCAGCGAAGGCGATGCGGCGGTGGCCGCCGAGGCCGAGGCGGTGGCGGCGGCCCTCGACTGTGCCCCGCAGGAGGTGTTCGTCGCCTCGACCGGGGTGATCGGCGAGCGGCTGCCGGTGGAGAAGATCACCGGGCGCGTCCGGGAGCTGGCGGCGGAGCTGCGCGAGGACGCTCTGGCCGAGGTGGCGCAGGCGATCATGACCACCGACACCTTTGCCAAGGGGGCGTCGGCGCGCACTGAAATCGGCGGGGCGCCGGTGACCATTGCCGGAGTTGCCAAGGGCTCGGGCATGATCGCCCCCGACATGGCCACCATGCTGGCCTTCCTGGTGACCGATGCGCGCCTGCCTCCGGCGCTGCTGCAGGGCCTGCTGGAGCCGGCGGTCGACCGCTCCTTCAATGCCATCACCGTCGATGGCGACACCTCCACCTCGGACACCGTACTGCTGTTCGCCACCGGGCGGGCGCAGCACGGCCTGCCGACGGGGCCGGAGGATCCGATGCTGGCGGCCTTCCGCACGGCGCTGCAGGCGGTGATGCGCGATCTCGCCTGCCAGATCGTGCGCGACGGTGAAGGGGCGCAGAAATTCGTCACCATCCGCGTCGCCGGGGCGGTCGACGAGCGCTCGGCGCGCCGCATCGGCCTCACCATCGCCAATTCGCCGCTGGTCAAGACGGCAATCGCCGGCGAGGACGCCAACTGGGGCCGCATCGTCATGGCCGTGGGCAAGGCCGGCGAACCGATCGATCCGGCGCGGCTGTCGATCGCCTTCGGCGGTCATGCGGTGGCCCGCGACGGCCGGGCGGTGCCCGATCTCGACGAGGCGCCGGTGGCCGCGCATCTGCGCGGCCGCGAAGTGGAGATCGCGGTGACCGTGGGCGAGGGGCCGGGGGCGGCCACGGTCTGGACCTGCGATCTCACCCATGGCTACATCGACATCAATGCCAGCTACCGCTCCTGAGCTGGTGCTGGTGGTCGCCTGCGCGCTGGTCGATGCCGACGGCCGGGTGCTGGTGGCGCGTAGGCCCGAGGGCCGCAGCATGGCCGGTCTGTGGGAGTTCCCCGGCGGCAAGCTGGAGCCCGGCGAGACCCCCGAGGCCTGCCTGGTGCGCGAGCTGCGCGAGGAGCTCGGCATCGACACCGAGGAAAGCTGCCTCGCGCCCTTCACCTTCGCCTCCCATGCCTATGAATCGTTCCATCTGCTGATGCCGCTCTATGTCTGCCGCATCTGGCGGGGCCTGCCGCGGCCGCGTGAGGGGCAGGAGCTCAGGTGGCTGCGGCCGCAGGATCTGGAGCGGCTGGCGATGCCGCCCGCCGACCGGCCGCTGGTGGCCATGCTGCGCGATCTGCTGTAGGGACGAAACCGCAACGAAGCGGCAACGCGAGGGCAACCAGGGGGAGGAAAAACCGCCGTGGCCAGACTGATCGAATACGAGGATGCATCTGCCGAGGTCCGGGCGGTCTACGACGATATCAAGGCCAGCCGCGGGATTCCCGACGTCAACAATTTCTGGAAGGCGCTGGCGGTGCATCCGCCCACCCTGCGCCGCACCTGGGAAAGCCTCAAGCAGGTGATGGCCCCCGGCGCCCTCGATCCGCTGACCAAGGAGCTGCTCTATCTGGCGGTGAGCATCGCCCATGGCTGCGACTACTGCATCGCCAGCCACACCGCTTCGGCCCGGGCCCGGGGCATGAACGACGAAATGTACGGCGAGCTGCTGGCGATCGTCGGCATGGCCGCCGAGACCAACCGTCTGGCCACCGCCCTCCAGGTGCCGGTGGATGCGCGCTTCCGCGACGACGGCTAGCCCTGTTGCTCGGCGCGATGGGCCTCGACCATGGCGGCGAGGCTGACGAAGCGGAAATCGGTCTCGACCGGGGCCGCGACCGGCGGGGTGGCACCCCCCGCCCGCCCGGCATGGCGGTCGATCCAGCAGGTGGCGAGCCCCGCCGCCTTGGCCGGAACATGGTCGTGAAACAGGCTCTGGGCGGTGTGCAGGATCTCTTCGCGCCGGCAGCCCTGCTCCGAGAGGCGCTCCAGCAGAAAGGCGAAATTGCGGGGATCCGGCTTGTAGGAGCCGATCTCCTCGGCGGTGTAGACGGCATCGAAGGGGTCGCCGAGCTTGGCGGCGGAACGGGCGATGCCGGCGCGGTCGACATTGGAGAGCACCACCAGCCGGTAGTGGCGCCGCAGATAGGCCAGCGCCTCGGCACTGTCGGCGAAGGCCGGCCAGTCGCCCACCGACTGCCCGAAGGCTTCGGCCTCGGCGGCCGTCACCGGCAGGCCGAACTCCTCGCCCATGCGCATCAGCACCCGGCCCAGCAGCTCGGGATAGAGCATCGACGGGGTTTCCGCCTGCTGCGCCGATTCCTGGCGGGCGAAGGCGGCCAGCAGCGCCTCCCGTCCGATTTCGGCGCCATGGCGGGCGAGCCAGGGGCGCAGCGCCTCGTGGATGCCGGTCTCCCAGTCGATCAGGGTACCGTAGCAGTCGAAGGTCAGGGTGGTGAAATCGCCGAGGCGCATGACCGGGTCTCCCGTCTGGCTGCGGATGGCCTTCCCCCCTTGCGAGCACGCGCGGGAAGTCGGACTATCTGCGCCCAAGAAGGGAGGCGCAGATGACCCTGGTCAACCCGTTGCGGCAAAAGCTGGCAGAAGGGCGGGCGGTGTTCGGCACCCTCGCCACCATGCCCAGCCCCCAGCTCGCCCAGCTCTTCGCGGGCTGCGGCTTCGACTGGCTGATGATCGACATGGAACACGGGGCAATCGGCATCGAATCCGCCCAGGCGATGATCGTGGCGACCGCGGTTTCCGACTGCGTGCCGCTGGTGCGGGTGGCTTGGAACGTCGACTGGCTGGTCAAGCCGGCGCTCGATGCCGGGGCGCTCGGGATCGTCTTTCCGATGATCCGCAGCGCCGAGGAGGCGGAGGCGGCGGTCGCCGCCTGTCGCTACCCGCCGCTCGGCGAGCGCGGCTGGGGCCCCTTCTACGCCCCTTCGCGCTGGGGCACGGACGCCTTCTCCTACACCCGCGATGCCGACGTCGCGGTCATGCGCATCGCCCTGATCGAGCATGTCGAGGCGGTCGCCAACATCGAGGCCATCGTCGCCACCGAAGGGCTCGACGTGGCCCTGATCGCCCCCTTCGACCTGTCGGTGAGCCTCGGCATTCCGGGGCGTTTCGAGGAGCCGGCCTTTCTCGAGGCGGTGGCCACGGCGGAGCGGGTGATCCGCGATTCCCCGGTCGTTCTCGGCGGCCTCGCCCGCGATGCCGAGGGCGCGCAGACGCTGGTCGAACGGGGCTACCGTTTCGTCCTGCTGGCCTACGACGTGATGATCATCGAGCGCGCTGCCCGCGCCCTGCTGGATCCGCTCCGGAAGGGCTGAAGCCGGGCCTCAGAGGGGCTTGGTCGCCGATTTCTCGCCGCCCGCCGGAACCGCCGCCGGGTCGCTCTCGCTGGCGGCCGGCACGGTCCCCGGATCGCCCACCGCCGGCGAGGTGACCACCTTCTCGACGGCGCTCGCCTGCGGCGTGTTTTCGGTCGGCGCCACCGCCGCCGCGGTCTCCAGCGACTGCCCGCCCTGCTCGTCCTTGACGCTGTCGCTGACGAGCTGCATGGCGTAGACGAGCTGGGGGCTGTCGGAGGGCGCGATCAGGGCGAAGACCACCGGCCCGTTGCGCCACTGCAGGGAGATGTAGCCCTCGGGAACGATGCCGAAGGCCTGTTCCTCCTTGCCCCGCACCACGCCGACGAAGATGTAGAGCTTGCTGCCCCGCTCGTCCTCGTAAATGAGGCGGATGGCCGGTGTCTGCAGGTTGCGCAGGACCGAGCCGCGGACGAATTTCAGACCGAGCGTCTCGAGATCGGGCCGGCGCAGCGACCGTCCGGCCAGATGCTTGCCCAGCCAGCCGATCGAATCCTCCTCCGCCGCCACTTCCTCGGTGGTGGCGAAGCTGGAGGGATCGAACAGCAGGTCGGGCACCGCCGCCTGGGTGATGGGCGGCCCGCCGCTGCGGCCAGGAATGCCGTACCAGGCGGTCGCCCCGCTCACCGCCAGAATGCCGGCCACGGCGGCGGCCATGGCAGCGCGGCGTACCCGCCGGCCGCGATCGAGACGCGCCGCCAGAGCCTCGACCAGCTCCGGACGGAAGTCCTCGGCATCCTCGAAGACGAGGCTGTCGGCCAACCTGCCGAGCAGCTCGCGCTGTTGCCGGTAGGTCTGGGCCCGTACCGCGTCTTCGGGGTGAAAGGCGAAATGCGCATCGACCATGTGCCGACGCCCAGGCGGCAGCCGGCCGTCGGCCCAAGCCTGGAGATCGGCTTCGCCGACCGGCTTGTTGCGATGGAACAGAGACCAGATCATTTGACCACACGCAGCTTGAGAGCCGCGCCCCGATGGGTGAGATGCCGCAGCGCCTCCCGCCCACGCGAGAGACGCGACATGATGGTTCCGATCGGCACGCCGAGCACCCGCGCGGCGTCCCGATAACTCATGCCCTCGAGACCGATCAGCAGCACCACCTGACGCTGCTCGGTCGGCAGCTTGCCGAGGGCCTTGGCGAGATCGCGCAGTTCCAGCCGGTCCATCTGCGAAGGGGGCGTCGCCAGACGCCCGGCGAGGGAATCCACCGGAATATCGTCGCGCAGCATACGGCGGCGCCGGTGCCCGTCGACGAAGACATTGTGCAATGTCGTAAAAAGGTATGCGCGGAGATCGCGTACCGGCTTCCAGGCCCGGGTGTGGACCAGCACCCGGGTCAGCGCTTCCTGAACCAGATCATCGGCCTCGGCGGGCTCGCCGATCAACAGCAGGGCATACCGCCGCAGGGCCGTCACATGCTGTACGAGATCCTCGCCGACCGCGTCCCGTCCGCGACGCTGCTGCCCGTCCCGCGGGAGGGGGCCGTCTTCGGCCTCGTCCCGACCGATCCGGGCGGTCGACTTCGAGCGGTCAGCCAAGAGGTCGTACTCCTTTTGTCGGTCCTGCCCAAAAAATGCTCCGCCGGTCGAACCGGCGGAGCCAGGCAGTTGGGCGGTAAACGAGCACCCGTCTGCCGGCTCCGGAACTCTCCTCTCGCGGCCGCCTCTCGAAATCCCCGAACCAATTGCGACCTGCAGTCACGAGCGAACCCTCCCGGTTCCGGCTGACGTGTGCGCTAGAAAGACGCCGCCGATCTCCGATTATTCCGGCTCCCCGCTGCACGATCGCGGAATTGTGATAAAATCGCAACGCTTCGTACGCGGTTATGGTTGCGGGAATATCTCCGTGCGCTGTCGCACATAGCTGCCGGGCGCCTCCTCGAGCGGCTGCAGGGCACCGCTTTCGGGATCCCGGGCGGGCACCATCGAACCGCTGCGGCGGCGCAGCCAGGCCGCCCAGTCGGGCCACCAGGAACCTTCGTGATGACGGGCGCGGGCCAGGAAATCCTCGGGCTCGGGCGGCGGCCGGCCATGGGTCCAGTAGCCGTACTTGCCGGCGGCCGGAGGGTTGATGACCCCGGCGATATGGCCGGACTGGCCGAGCACGAAGCGCTGCGGGCCGCCGAACCGGCGCGCGCCCCGATAGGTGCTCTGCCAGGGGGCGATGTGGTCTTCGCGGGTCGACAGGAAGTAGCTCGGGACGGTGATACGCCTGAGATCTATGGGTTCGACCAGAAGCGTGATGCCGCCCGGCTCCACCAGTCGGTTCTCCTGATATAATATGCTCAGATAGAAGCGGTGCTGCATGCAGGGTATGCGGGTGACTGCGGCTGGATTCATTATGTACAGTAAGTTGTGATAGT
>CAYYZI010000073.1:0-8962 GCA_964475675.1 uncultured Geminicoccaceae bacterium | reverse complement strand
CCACCGCCATGTGGGCCGAGAAGGAAGGGGCCTACGGCAATGCCGAACGGCGCACCCAGTTCTGGCGCCAGCAGGTGCGGCCGCCGGCCGAGGCCCGTTCCGATCTCTGGCAGCTGATGGAGTTTTCCAAGCGCTTCAAGGCCGAGGAAGTGTGGCCGGAGGAGCTGCTCGCCAAGAAGCCCGAATATCGCGGCAAGACGCTGTACGAGATCCTCTTCCGCAACGGCCAGGTGGACAAGTTCAGCGTCGACGAGATCCAGCCCGGCTTCGACAATGACGAGAGCATCCACTTCGGCTTCTACGTGCAGAAGGGGCTCTACGAGGAGTACCGCCTGTTCGGCCTCGGCAAGGGCCACGATCTGGCGCCCTTCGAGATGTACCACAAGGCGCGGGGGCTGCGCTGGCCGGTGGTCGACGGCAAGGAGACCCTGTGGCGCTTCCGCGAGGGCTTCGATCCCTATGTCAAGAAGGGCGAGGGGATCCGCTTCTACGGCAAGAAGGACGGGCGGGCGGTGATCTTCGCCCTGCCCTACGAACCGCCGGCGGAGGTGCCCGACGAGGAGTTCGATCTGTGGCTGGTCACCGGGCGGGTGCTCGAGCACTGGCATTCGGGCTCGATGACGCGGCGGGTGCCGGAGCTGCATCGGGCGGTGCCCTATGCGGTGCTGTTCATGAACCCCGATGATGCCCGCAAGCGCGGTCTGCGCCGCGGTCAGGTGGTGGTCGTCAAGACCCGTCGCGGCGAGGTCGAGACCCGGGTGGAGACCAAGGGGCGCAACCGGCCGCCGGAAGGGGTGGTGTTCTTCCCCTGGTTCGACGAGAGCCAGCTCGTCAACAAGCTGACCTTGGACGCCACCTGTCCGATCTCCAAGGAGACCGACTACAAGAAATGCGCCTGCCGCGTCGAAGCGGTGTGAGAGGGGTTGCGGGAGCGCGGCCATGGCAGCCTTCTCACCGGAGCGGCGGCGCTTTCTGGAGAACGGCGCCCGGGCAGCGGCGGGAGTGGCCTGTGCGGGGCTGGTGATCGGCCTCCTGGGCGAGCGGGCCAAGGCCCTGCCGCCGACCGCCCTGCGCCCGCCCGGGGCGCTGCCCGAGGAGCAGTTCCTCTCCGCCTGCGTGCGCTGCGGCATGTGCGTGCGCGACTGTCCCTACGATACCCTGCGCCTGGCCGATCTGCTCGACGGCCCGGCGCCGGGCACGCCCTATTTCGTGGCCCGCGAGGTGGCCTGCGAGATGTGCGAGGACATCCCCTGCCGGGCGGCCTGCCCGACCGGGGCGCTGGATCCGGCTCTGACCGACATCGAGCAGGCGCGCATGGGCCTCGCGGTGCTCATCGATCACGAGACCTGCCTCAACTGGCAGGGGCTGCGCTGCGATGTCTGCTACCGGGTCTGTCCGCTGATGGACAAGGCCATTACCCTCGAGATGCAGCCCAATCCGCGCACCGGCGCCCATGCCCTGTTCATTCCGACGGTGCACAGCGAGGCCTGCACCGGCTGCGGCAAGTGCGAGCGTTCCTGCGTGCTTGAGGAAGCGGCCATCAAGGTGCTGCCGCGGCCGCTCGCCAAGGGGGAACTCGGCGCCCACTATCGCTGGGGCTGGCGGGAAAAGGAGAAGGCGGGGGAGCCCCTGGTCAAGGGGATCATCGATCTGCCCGATCGCACCCCGCCGGGTGGCCTGCCACCGTCGGGAGCGGGGTCATGAGTGTCGCCTCCCGCCTGCCCGAGCGGCCCGGAGCCGAGGCGGTGGCCGTCAAGGGCTGGCTGGCGGCGCACAGATGGCTGCTGCTGCGGCGTGCCAGCCAACTCTTCTTTCTGGCCCTGTTCCTGACCGGTCCCCTGTTCGGGGTCTGGATCACCAAGGGCACGCTGGCTTCCAGCCTGACCCTCGGGGTGCTGCCGCTGTCCGATCCCTTGATCCAGCTGCAGAGCCTGCTGGCCGCCCATCTGCCGAGCCTGACCGCGGTCACCGGGGCACTCATCGTGCTGGCGGCCTATCTGGTGGTCGGCGGGCGCGTCTACTGCAGCTGGGTCTGCCCCATCAATCCGATCACCGATGCCGCCTACTGGCTGCATCGCCGGCTGGGTCTCGCCAAGGGCTGGCAGCCGAAGCGCACCACGCGGCTGTGGCTGCTGGGGCTGGCGCTGGTCGGTTCGGCGGTCACCGGCACCATCTTCTGGGAGTTCGTCAACCCGGTCACCATCCTGCACCGGGCGATCGTCTACGGTCTGGCCGGGGGCTGGGCGGTGGCGGCGGCGATCTTCCTGTTCGATCTGCTGGTCAGTCGGCGCGGCTGGTGCAGCCATCTCTGCCCGGTGGGCGCCTTCTATGGCCAGCTCAACCGTTTCGCCCTGGTCAAGATCAGCGCCCGGGCCCGCGCCGCCTGCGACAACTGCATGGATTGCTTCGCGGTCTGCCCCGAACCGCATGTGATCACGCCGGCGCTGCGTGGTACCGAGCCGGATCGCAGCCCGGTGATCCGGCATTTCGACTGCACCAACTGCGCCCGCTGCATCGATGTCTGCGCCAAGGACGTGTTCGTCTTCGCCCTTCGCTCGGATCGCAGCGAGGCTTCCGTGAGACCGCATCTGGCACCGGAAAGCTGAGGAGATTGGCCGTGAAACAGATCCCGCCCCTGCTTCTTGCACTTGCCTTTGCGGCCGCCCTGCCGGTCGTCTCCAAAGCCCAGGAGGTCCTGCCGCTGCGTGGAGAGGTGGGCGTCGACGAGCACAACGAGGCGCCGCCGCCGGCGCGGCTGCGCTCGGGACGCGTCTTCCCGCGGGCCTATCGCCAGCAGCCGCCGCTCATTCCCCACCGCATCGCCGGCTACCAGATCGATCTCCGGGTCAACAAGTGCCTCTCCTGCCACGACTGGCCCAACAATGTGGAGGAAGGGGCGCCGAAGATCAGCGAGACCCATTACGTCGACCGCAACGGCGTGGCCCTCGACCATGTGGCGCGCACCCGCTGGTTCTGCACCCAGTGCCATGTGCCGCAGACCAACGCGCCGAGCCTGGTCAAGAACGAATTCAAGAACGCCAAGGATCTCCGCTGACCCGGAAAGGAGCCGACCATGAGCGACGATACGCCTTCTGCCGCCGCGCCGGCCGATGCGGGAGAGACGGGCGAGAAACTGTCCATCTGGCGCCGCATCTGGCGCTTTTTCACGCGGCCGAGTACGCGCTGGGCCGCTGGCACGCTGACCGCTTTCGGTATCGTTCTGGGCGTGCTCTTCTGGGGCGGCTTCAACTGGGCGATGGAGCTCACCAACACTGAAAGCTTCTGCATCAGCTGCCACGAGATGGAGTCCAACGTCTATCGCGAGTACCGCAACACGATCCACTATTCGAACCGTTCGGGAGTGCGGGCGATCTGCTCGGACTGCCATGTGCCCAAGGAGTGGATCCACAAGCTGGTGCGCAAGGTGAAGGCCACCAAGGAACTGTTCTATCACTTCGCCGGCGAGATCAACACGGCCGAGAAGTTCGAGGCCAAGCGCATGCAGCTCGCGAAAAACGTCTGGTACGCGATGAAAACGACGGATTCGCGGGAATGTCGCAACTGCCACAACTTCACCTTCATGGACCTCGCCGTGCAGGAGCCGCGGGCCTCCGAGCGCCACACCGAGGCGGCCAAGCAGGGCAAGACCTGTATCGACTGCCACCGGGGTATCGCCCACCGGCTGCCCGAGGGCGCCCTGCAGGTGGATCTCGAGCAGCTCGTGCTCGAGCGTGAAGGCGGTGCCGCCACCGTCAAGCGGGAATAGCGAAGTCGGTTTGCCCTCCCGGGAAAGGCCCGCGCTTGCCGGTGCGGGCCTTTTTCGTGCAGATGAGCAGCAGACCAGCAGGGAGACCGCCTTGCCCGCCAGCCCGCGCACCTTCCTCCGGCGTCTGTTCGATGCCGCCATCGCCGCCGCCGACCCGCTCCTCGTGGTGCCGCCCCATCTGCCGGCACCGCCGCGCGGGCGCACGCTGGTGGTCGGTGCCGGCAAGGCCTCGGCCAAGATGGCCAAGGCGGTGGAGCAACACTGGCCGGGGCCGCTTGAGGGGCTGGTCGTGACCCGCTACGGCCATGCCGTGCCCTGCCGGCGGATCGAGATCGTCGAGGCGGCCCATCCCGTGCCCGATGCGGCGGGGCTCGAGGCCGCCCGCCGCATTCTCGATCTGGTCGGCGGGCTGGGCGAGGAGGATCTGGTGATCGCGCTGATTTCGGGCGGCGGCTCGGCACTGCTGACCCTGCCGGCGGAGGGGCTGACCCTCGCCGACAAGCAGGCGGTCAACCGCGCCCTGCTGCGCTCGGGAGCGACCATTCTGGAGATGAACTGCGTGCGCAAGCATCTCTCGGCCATCAAGGGGGGGCGGCTGGCGGCGGCGGCCTATCCCGCGCGCATGCACGCGCTGCTGATCTCCGACGTGCCCGGCGACGATCCGGCGGTGATCGCCTCCGGCCCCACGGTCGCCGATCCGACCACCTTCGCCGATGCCCTCGCCATCCTCGAGAAATACGGCATCCGCGAGCCCGAGGCGGTGATCCGTCATCTCCGCGAGGCCCGCGAGGAGACCCCCAAGCCCGGTGATCCCCGTCTGTCCCGCACCGAAAACGTGATCGTGGCGCGGCCGCAGCAGTCGCTGGAGGCGGCGGCGAAATGCGCAGGCGAGGAGGGGATCGCACCGCTCCTGCTCGGTGACGCCATCGAGGGGGAGGCCCGGGAGGTGGGCCGGGTGATGGCCGGCATCGCCTGGTCGGTGCTGCGCCACGGCCATCCCCTGCCGGCTCCCTGCGTGCTGCTGTCGGGCGGCGAGACCACGGTGACGGTGCGCGGTCGGGGCCGCGGCGGTCGCAACGTGGAGTTCCTGTTGAGCCTCGCCGTCGCCCTCGAAGGGGCGGATCGCGTCTGGGCGGTGGCCGGTGATACGGACGGGGTGGACGGCGCCGAGGAGGTGGCCGGTGCCATCATCACCCCCGATACCCTGGCGCGGGCGGCAGCGGCCGGCATCGATGCCAGGGCCATGCTCGCCGACAATGACGCGCACAGCTTCTTCGAGGCATTGGGTGATCAGCTGGTGACCGGGCCGACCCTGACCAACGTCAACGATTTCCGGGCCATCCTGGTTACCCCGGCAGGCTGAAGCGGTGCTCCATCCGGTGCCGGTAGGTCTCATCGGGACGCAGGATGGCATTCGGGAAATGGGGGATGTTGGGGGCGTTGGGGAAATTCTCGGTCTCCAGGCAGAGCCCCGCCCGCGGCCCGATATGGCGGCCCGTGGAAGTGGTGATGTCGAGCTTGAAACCGGTGTAGAGCTGCACACCCGGCTGATCCGCCCAGAGCTCCATGCGTCTGCCCGAGACCGGGTCCTCGAGCCGGGCCACCTTGCGAAAGCCTTCGCCGCGGACCACGAAGCAATTGTCGTAATCGGCATCACCGGCGGCATCGATGCGGCGGGGCACGCGGAAGTCGTAGCGGGTGCCCGCGACCTCGAGGATGCGGCCGGTGGGGATCGTATCCGGCCCGGCCTCCAGATAGCGATCGGCCTCGATCTCGAGGAGATGGCCGTCGATGGTTCCCGTTCCGGCGAGGTTCCAGTAGCTGTGATGGGCGAAATTGACCGGGGTGGGGGCATCCGTCTCTGCCTCCATCTCGATCCGCAGGATTGCGTCCTCGGTCAGCCGGTAGATGCAGCGGGCATGGAGATTGCCGGGAAAGCCCTGATCGCCGTCGGGCGAGAAGATCGAAAACCGCACCGCGCAGCCTTCGGGATCGGTCTCCGCTGCCCATACCCGCCGGGCCAGATTGTCGGGGCCGCCATGCAGCGTATGGCGCCCCTTTTCGTTGCGCGGCAGCCTGTAGCTGCGCCCGTCGAGGGTGAAGCGGCCGCCTTCGATCCGGTTGGCGAAGCGGCCCACCGTGGCGCCGAGATAGGCCTGCTGGGCGGGATAATCCTCGAAGCGTTCGAGGCCGAGAACGAGATCGACATCGGTTCCGGCCACCCGCAGCGATCGGAGGGTGGCGCCCCAGCCGAGGATCTCGGCGACCAGCCCGCCGCGCTCCAGGGAGAAGCAGAGCACATCCTCGCCACGGTAGCTGCCGAACAGGGTGCGATGGACGGGCATCGTCTCAGTCCAGCCGGGGCGGGAACTGCGGCACCGGCGGCTCGTCCCAGCAGCCATGGACGGTCTGGTCGAAATCGACGATGGCGCCGGTCATCATGCCGCTTTCCGGCGATGCCAGAAAGGCCACCGCGCGTGCCACCTCGGCGGGTTTGAGGAGCCGTCCGAAGGGGCGCGCCGCTTCGGCCTTCTCGAGCCAGTCGTCGGGAGCGTCGTGGTAGCGTTTCTGGATGGTGTGCTCCCCCGGCGTGTCCATCCAGCCGATGTTGAGACCGTTGACCCGGATGCGATGCGGCAGCAGCGAGAAGGCGATGTTCCTGGTGAGCCCGCCCAGCGCCGTCTTGGATGCCGAATAGGGCGCCAGAAAGCTCTGGCCGCCATGGCCCGACATGGACAGGATGTTGACGATGCTGCCCTCGATCTTCTCACGCAGCATGATGCGCACCGCGTCCTGCATGAGAAAGAACGGAGCGCGGACATTGATCGCAAACATCCGGTCGAAGAGTTCGGGCGAGGTCGAGAGCACGTTACCGCGATCGGTGATGGCGGCGGCGTTGACCAGACAGTCGACGCGCCCGAAGGCCTCTTGGGTGCGGGCCATGACGCCGCGCACCTGATCGAGTTCCGCGAGCTCGACCGGCACGAACAGGGCATCCGCGCCCAGGGTGCGGAGCTCCCCGGCTACCCGTTCGCCACGCTCCCGGTTGCGTCCGCAGACGACGATGCCCGCCACCCCGCGGGCCACGAACAGGCGGGCGATGGCCTCGCCGAGACCCTGCGTGCTGCCCGTCACCACGGCCACCTTGCCGGCGAGGGTCTGAGGTTCGTTCATGACCTGGCCTCCCTTCGGCACCACTCTAGCGCGCCCCGCCGGGCTCTGCCATGGCTGCTTGTGATCGCTCGCGAGACGGGCTAGAGCATGGCCTCGGCCCTTCGCCACGATGGCGAGGGGGCGGAAATCAGGGAGGTAAAAGAATGAAACGGCTGTCCCTTGCGGTCGCCGGCGCGATCGCGCTCGCCACAGTGTTCGGTTCGGGCTCGGCGAGTTTTGCCCAGGAAAAGAAGTTCACCATCGCCCTCATTCCCGGGCTGACCACCGACGCCTTCTACATCACCATGCGCAAGGGTGCCCAGCTGGCCGCCGATGCGCTCGGGGCCGAGCTGCTGTTCCAGGGCGGGCCGGATTTCAACCCGACGGTCCAGGTGCCGGTGCTGCAGGCGGTGATCGCCCGCGGCCCCGACGCGATCCTCATCGCCCCCACCGACAAGCAGCAGCTCATCGCGCCTTTGAAGCAGGCCTTCGATAAGGGCATCCCGGTGATCACCGTGGATACCTTCATCGATGACGGCCAGTACCAGGACGGCGAGGGGCCGGGCGACTTCCCGCTTTCCTACATCGCCTCCGACAATGTGCTCGGCGGACGCATGGCGGCGCGGGCGTTGGCCAAGGCCATCGGCGGCAAGGGCAAGGTCTACGTCTCCAACGTCAAGCCGGGGATCTCCACCACCGACCAGCGCGAGGAAGGCTTCAAGCTGGAAATGGAGAAGTATCCCGACATCGAGGTGCTGGAGACCCAGTTCAACGATGACGATGCCAACAAGGCGGCCGCCCAGCTACAGGCGGTCTATGCCCGCAACCCCGATCTCAAGGGGGTATTCGGCGCCAACCTGTTCTCCGCCATCGGCGCCGCCGACGGCGTCAAGGCGCTGGGCAAGAGCGGCGAGATCCGCGTCGTGGCCTTCGATGCGCCGCAGCGGATCATCGACGACATCAAGTCGGGTCTGATCGACATGGCGATCGCCCAGCATCCGGCCGAGATCGGCTACTACGGCGTGGTCACCGCCTATGCGACGCTGGTCGGCCAGTCGGTACCGGTCAAGATCGGCACCGGGTTCACGGTGATGGATTCCTCCAACATCGACGATCCCGAGATCCGCAAGTTCGTCTACTCCGACTGAGGAGGCGGGCGGGACGGGCGGTGCCCGTTCCGCCCCCACCGGACATGGCCGAAGCTCGAACTTCCGTAATACCGCACGAGCAGGAAGGCGCCGCCCGCCACCCCATGCTGGTGTTCGTGGCGGCCGCCTGGCCCTGGTTCTTCCTGTTGCTGCTGCTGGTCTTCTTCGAGAGCTGGGCCCGCATGGCCTACGGCATCTCGTTCGTGTTCAATGGCTTCAACGCCCAGAGCATCGCCCTCTTCGCCGCCGCCCCGCTGCTGCTGGGGCTCGGCCAGACCTTCGTGATCATCGCCGGCGGCATCGATCTCTCGGTGGGTTTCGTGATGGGGCTGGCAGCGGTGATCATGGCCCGGGTGATGCAGAGCCTGACTCCGATCGATCCGGGGCTGGCGCTCGCACTGGGCATCGCCGTCGCCTTCCTGGTCAGTCTGATACCCGGCTGGATCAACGGCACGCTGGTTTCCCGGCTGCGGGTGCCGGCTTTCATCGGCACCCTCGGCATGTACGGGGTGGCCCGCGGTACCGGCTTTCTGGCGGCCGGCGGAACCACCGTCCCGGTCAACAATCCCTGGCTGTTCGAGATGGGCAACGGCAAGCTCCTGGGCGTGCCGATCCCGGTGCTGATCACCATCGTCGTGGTGATTGCCATGCATTACGTCCTCTCGCAGACCCGCTTCGGGCAGCACACCTATGCCCTGGGTGGCAATCGCGCGGCCGCCGTGCGCGCCGGCATCAATGTCCGCCGCCACACCCTCCTGCTGTACATGATCTCGGCCGGCTGTGCGGGCATCGCCGGGCTCCTCTACACCGCCCGCTTCTCCGCCGGTGCGGCCCAGGCCGGCGAGCCGATGCTGCTCGATTCGATCGCCGCGGTGGTGATCGGCGGTGCCTCCCT
>CAYYZI010000072.1:0-8990 GCA_964475675.1 uncultured Geminicoccaceae bacterium | reverse complement strand
GGCGAGGATCGCGTAATCGGCCGGGTGGTAGACGGCGTTGCCCAGCCCCGCCAAGGCCATCAGCGCCAGCAGTGCCGGAAAGCTGTCGACCAGGCCGACCCCGGCGATGGCGCCGGCGAACACGGCCTGCCCGGCGATCAGGATGGCGGTCGGCCCGTAGCGGTCGACGAGAAAGCCGATCGGGGCCTGAAAGATGGCGGTGGTCACGTTGAGCGCCGCCAGCGCCAGACCCAGCTTGCCGTAGCCGATGGACAGATCGCGAGCGAGCACTGGAAACAGCGGTGGCAGCGCCAGAATGTAGAAATGGGAAAAGAAATGGCCGACGCTGATCAGGGCGATCACCGCCAGGTCACGGCGTTCCCCCGAAGGACGATCGACCACGGTGCTCGAACCGGCCATTCCTCCCCCACCCGCGAATTCTGCGACAATGCCGGCCGCAGCGCCCGCCCGCGCCTTTCTGGCCGGGCTGCCGCTACCTATCAAGCCCCTCCCTTCGGTCAGCGTAAACCGGTTTTTAACCTCGGGCCTCCATCCTCTCCCGGCACCGCCATTCCGGGAGCCGCGATGAGCATCGAGGCCTGCCTCTCCGACATCCGCCGTCTCTACCGCGCCGGCCGCCGGGCGACCGTCGCCCTGGTGTCGCTGGCCCGCTTGACCCGGATGCCGCGCCATCCGGCTTTCTACCACTATCTGCGCAACAGCCTCGAGGAGCTGGCGGCGCGGCTCGACGGCGCATTCCACGCCCTGCCGGGGGACAGCTACCTGCTGTGGACCGCACGCCCGCAGCAGGATCTGGCACCGCAGCTCGCGGTGATCCTCGATGTCGAGGAGGATGGCGAAGAGGAGACGCCCTCCTGGCAGGGTTCGGTCGAGGCCTTCGCGCTGCCGGCGGAATACGAGCGGCTGCGCCTGACCCTCCAGCGGCTCGCCGATCGGGCGCGCCGCAACGCCCCGCTGGCCGGGCGCCGGATCGAGACGCGGCCGGTGGCGACAGCCTCGTTGCCGCCCCCCGTGCCGGAACGGACCGAGGATTGCCCGCCGCCGCGCGGGCCGCTGACCGCGGAGAGCCTGCAGGAGGCCGAGCGTCTTCTCGACGGCACCGAGCTCGGACGTTTCCTGCGCCGCCAGCAGGTCTGTCGCCTCGGCGAACGGTTCGAGACCGTCTATGTGGAGATCTTCACCAGTATCTTCGAACTGCGAAAGCGGCTCTTTCCCGATCTCGCCCTGCTGCCCGATGCGCCCTTGTTCCCGGCCCTGCTGGCCCATATCGACCGGCTGCTGCTGATCGAGCTGCTGCTCGATCGCCCTTTCGCGCGCCAGCCGGTGGGCATCAATCTTTCGCTGGCCAGTCTCGCCACCCCGGAATTCGCCCGCTTCGACCGGGCGCTCTCCGCTTCCCAGCGCAGCCGCCTCGTGATCGAGCTGCATTGGCTCGACTGGCTGCGTGACCTCGAGTCGGGCAACGGCCGCATCGCCGCGCTGCGCCGCTCCGGCTACCGGCTGGCGGTCGACCGGCTGGCTCCGGGACCGGTGCTGGCGGCACTCCGCCCCGCTGTGTTCGAGGCCGATTTCTACAAGCTCGTCTGGTCGGCCGAGAACGCGGCGAGCATGTCCGCCGCCGGCTTCGCCGAAATGCTCGAGGCGATACCCGCGGAGCGGCTGATCCTGACCAACTGCGACCATCGCCAGGCGCTGGAACTGGGAGCGTCGCTGGCGATCCGCCGCTATCAGGGTTGGCTGGTCGACCGCCTGGTGCGCGAGGCGACGATCCGCCCGGCCCTCAGCCTGACGGGGTCGGCAGCCTGACCAGCTCCATGCGCTCGCTCTCGTAACGGGCGAAAATCTCCGCCAGCTTGCTGTAGGCGAACGGCTTGACGACGAAATCGGCGGCGCCGTGACGCAGCGCCCGCACCACATGCTCGCGCGTGCTGAAATGCGAGATCATCACGACGAAGGCACGGGGATCCAGATCCAGGATGTCCCGGAGGATGCCGATGCCGTCGACCCCGGGCATGCGGATATCGAGAAAGACCAGGTCGATGGGCTGTTTCTGGAACAGGGCCAGGGCCTCGGGATGGTCCGCGGCCTCCAGAATGGACAGGCGGCGATGCAGATCGGTCAGCGCGTGCCGCAGCAGCACGCGTTCGCTGCGCGTATCGTCGACGATCAGGACATGGAGTGGACGCATCGGCAACCGATCCGCGAGTGACCTCGGCCTTCCCTCTATAGCCGCCGCAGGTTGCCGTTTGGTTAAGGCGAGCCGATCGCCCCCCGAAGGCGCCCGCTTGCGCCGCCGCGACATGGGCGACGCTGCGGCGATTGCCAGCCCGGCGGCGCCGGTCTAGGCTGGAGCGGCGATGGTTCCCCGACAGGGGACGAAGAGGGAAGCCGGTGCGGCCGATTGCGGCCAAGGCCGGCGCTGCCCCCGCAACTGTAGGCGGCGAGCCGAGACCGAAAACGCCACTGGGCAACCGGGAAGGCGGTCGAGGCCGGGACCCGCGAGCCAGGAGACCTGCCATCGCCTGCGTTCCACCGGCTTCTCGGGGCGGGGTGCCCCCGAAGGGAGACCATCGATGCTCGTCCACCGCGATTCCGTTCCGCTCGACCTCGCCCGCTGCGATCCGGGCGCCTTGATCCGCGACGGGCTGACTGCCGATCGATCCCGCCTCGATGCCCGCGATCTGCTCCTCTGCTGGCTGCTGCGTCTGGCGCCCGGGGTCGATGCGGCCGACGCCGCCCGCGTGCTGGTCCATGCCTATGCCACCCTGCCACGGCGGTCGCCGGCGGCGGCCGAGCTTTTCCTGCTGCTGCGGGAGACCGCGCAATGGCCGCGCCAGAGGCTGGCGAGGCTGCGACGGCCGCGTCCCGTTCACTGAACCCCTCGCACCCGTCACGGAGAAGCGCATGCTCGGCAGAGTTCCCGTCACCGTGGTCACCGGCTTTCTCGGTGCCGGCAAGACCAGCCTCGTCCGCCATCTGCTGGAGCACGCGAACGGCCGGCGCATCGCGCTCGTGATCAACGAATTCGGCGAACTCGGGGTCGATCGTGAAATCCTTTCGGGCTGCGGCATCGCCGGCTGCGAGGCCGAGTCGATCGTCGAGCTCGCCAACGGCTGCATCTGCTGCACCGTCGCCGACGATTTCCTGCCGACCATGCGCCGTCTTCTGGGCAGCTCCCGGCCACCCGATCACATCGTCATCGAAACCTCCGGCCTGGCCCTACCCAAACCGCTCGTGAAGGCCTTCACCTGGCCGGAGATCCGCACCCGCGCCACGGTCGACGGAGTGATCGCGGTGATCGACGCCGCCGCGGTAGCGGACGGGCTGTTCGCCGCCGATCCGCGCGCCCTCGAGCGGATCCGGCGCGAGGATCCCTCCCTCGATCACGAGACACCGCTCGAGGAGCTGTTCGAGGAGCAGATCCTCTGTGCCGATCTGGTGGTGCTCAACAAGATGGATCGTGTGGACGAAGCCGGCTGCGCCCGGGCAGAAGCGGCCGTGCGCCGCCATCTGCGCCCCGCGGTGGGGCTGCTGCGGGCCCGCCACGCCGCGCTTGACCCGGCCGTGCTGCTGGGCATCGGTGCAGGCGCCGAGGACGATCTGGACAGCCGTCCGTCCCATCACGATCAGGGGGCGCCGCACGAGCACGATGCGTTCGAGAGCCTGGTGATCGAGCTCGGCACGGTGGGCTCCCCGCAGGCGCTGGTCGAGGCGGCACGGCATCTCGCCCGCGAGCTGCCGGTCTATCGCATCAAGGGCTTCGCCCATGTCGCAGGGCGACCCATCCGGCTCGTCCTGCAGGCGGTGGGCGCGCGGGTGGAGACCTATTTCGATCGCCCTTGGCGGCCGGGCGAGACGCTGCGCAGCCGCTTCGTGATCATCGGCGAGGCCGGCCTCGATGCGAGCCGGGCGCGCTCCCTGCTGGCGAGGGCGGCCTGCGACCCGCCGGCCGCTTCCTGAGCCGCTTCCCCGGCATTTTCGGGCTCGCGCATATTAGCGTCCCGTGATATTCTTTCCCGGCCAGCAATCGCCAGAAAGCCGGGAATCGAGTCATGCCAGCGCCCGAGGTGACGCCCTTCTTCGACGAAGCCACACATACCTTCAGCCATGTGGTGGCGGATCCGGCGACGGCACGCTGCGCCATCATCGATTCGGTGCTCGATTACGACGAGGCCGCGGGCCGCACCGATACCGCCTCCGCCGACTCGATCATCGCCTTCGTGCGGGAGCGGGAACTCGAGGTGGATTGGATCCTCGAGACCCATGTTCATGCCGACCATCTGTCCGCCGCTCCCTATCTGCAGGAGCGTCTGGGCGGGGCGCTCGGCATCGGCGCCGGGATCACCGTGGTCCAGGAGGTGTTCGGCAAGGTGTTCAACGCCGGCACCGCCTTCGCCCGCGACGGCAGCCAGTTCGATCGTCTGTTCGCCGATGGCGACCGCTTCCGGATCGGCAGCATGGAGGCTTCGGTGCTGCACACGCCGGGTCATACCCCGGCCTGCGTGACATATGTGATCGGCGATGCCGCCTTCGTCGGCGATACCCTGTTCATGCCCGATTTCGGCACCGCGCGCTGCGATTTTCCCGGCGGCGATGCACGCCAGCTCTACCGCTCGATCCGCCGCCTCTTCGCCCTGCCCGACGAGACCCGCCTGTTCCTGTGCCACGACTACAAGGCGCCCGGGCGCGACCGCTTCTGCTGCGAGACCACGGTAGCCGAGGAAAAGCGCCACAACGTGCATGTGCGCGAGGGCATCGACGAGGATCGCTTCGTCGCCATGCGGCGCGCGCGCGACGAGCGGCTGGGGCTGCCGCGGCTGATCATTCCTTCGGTGCAGACCAACATGCGGGGCGGCAGGCCGCCCGAGCCCGAGGACAACGGCACCTCCTATCTCAAGGTGCCTCTCGACCATCTCTGACCCGTGCCGGCCGCGGTCGGTACCTCGCCCTCCCGCACAAGGAACGCCTCGAAGTGGACATGCTGCTGCCCGGCCTGATGCAGAACGCGCTCGCCGTCCTGTCCGGCAGCCTGGTCGGCTTTTCCCTGGCGCTGATCGGCGGCGGTGGTTCGATCCTCGCAGTGCCGCTGCTGATCTACGTGGTCGGGGTGAGCAGCCCGCATCTGGCCATCGGCACCAGCGCCCTGGCGGTGGCGGTCAACGCCTTCGCCAATCTGGTGCCGCACGGGCGAGCCGGCAATGTGCGCTGGCGCCCGGGGGCGGCGTTCGCCGCCGCCGGGGTGGTCGGCGCGTTGCTGGGCTCGACCTTGGGCAAGATGGTGGACGGGCAGAAGCTGCTCGGCCTGTTCGCCCTCCTGATGCTGGTGGTAGCCTTTCTGATGGTGCGGCGGCGCCCGGTCCGGGTGCGGGAGGGCAACGGCAGGGCGGCGATGCTGCGTCTCCTAGGCATTGCCCTCGGGGCCGGTCTGCTGGCCGGTTTCTTCGGCATCGGCGGCGGCTTTCTGATCGTTCCCGGGCTGGTATTGGCCACCGGCATGAACATGCTCAACGCCATCGCCACCTCGCTTTTCTCGGTGGGTTCCTTCGGTTTGACGACGGCGTTCAATTATGCCCTCTCGGGTCTTGTCGACTGGTGGCTGGCGCTCAAGTTCATAGGCGGCGGACTGGTTGGTGGCTGGCTCGGCGCCATGGTGGCCGGGCATCTTTCCCGCAAACGTGAAGCCCTGACCTATCTGTTCTCGGGTGCGATCGCCGCCGTCGCCCTGTTCATGCTGTATCGCACGTTGGGGGCGGCGCTCTGAAGCGCAAGCCCCTACATCAAGGGAGGAAGATCATGGAACAGACCCCGTCGATGCCGAGGCTCAACGAACCGGCACCCGACTTTTCGGCACAGACCACTCACGGGCCCCGCAAGCTTTCCGACTATCGCGGAAGCTGGCTCATCCTGTTCTCCCATCCGGCCGATTTCACCCCCGTCTGCACCACCGAGTTCATGGCCTTCGCCGCCCGCTACGGCGAGTTCAAGGAGCGCAACTGCGAGCTGCTCGGCCTGTCGATCGACAGCAACTTCTCGCATCTGGCCTGGAAGCAGGCGATCAAGGAGAAGATGGGGGTGGACATCCCCTTCCCGATCATCGCCGATCTGTCGATGACCGTGGCCAACGCCTACGGCATGATCCACCCGGGTGCCAGCGACACCTCGGCAGTGCGTGCCCTGTTCGTGATCGATCCGCAGGGCATTCTGCGGGCGATGATCTACTATCCGCTCACCAACGGCCGCTCGATCGACGAGGTGCTGCGCCTGCTCACGGCCCTGCAGACCACCGACACCCATGGCGTGTCGACGCCCGAAGGCTGGAAGCCCGGCGACAAGGTGATCGTGCCGCCGCCCAAGACCATGGAGGAGCTCGAGGAGCGGCTCGCCGCCGGCTACGAGTGCACCGACTGGTATTTCTGCAAGAAGTCTCTCGAGGTCGCCTGATTTCGAACCTGCGAACAACGCCTCCATTCCTGCCCGCCGCCGGCGGGCATTCTTTTTTCCGGCCGGCTCTGCTCGGCGATCGGGCTCGCCTTCGGAATTCCGCAGCGGGCGGCGGTCCTCACGCCCCGATGACGATGCCGCCGCCAGCGACATCGAGGATGGCGCCGGAAACAAAGGACGCCTCCTCGGAAAGCAGCCACAGGATCGCGTATGCCACCTCTTCGGGACGACCGAGGCGGCCCATCGGAATGGTGGCCTCGACCGCGGCCCGTCGCTCGGGGTCGCGATGCACGCCCGCGGTCATGTCCGTCTCGATCATCCCGGGCCGCACGACATTGGCGCGGATGCCCTCGGCCGCGACCTCCCGTGCCAGTCCCTTGATGAAGGAATCGACGGCCCCCTTGGTCGCCGCGTAGTGGCTGGCGCCCGGACGCCCGCCGGTCAGCGCGGCATAGGAGGAGACGGCGACGATGGCGCCTCCCCGGCCACCATGTGCGCTCGACATGCGGCGCACCGCTTCGCGGCAGGTGAGAACGGTGCCGACGAGGTTCGCCTCGACGAGGGCGAGAAAGCGGGCCGTATCGATCCCGGCGACCGGCTTGCGATCGGCGCGTCCGGCATTGGCGACCAACCCCCGGATGCCACCGAAATGCCGCACCGCCGCATCGAACAGGGACGCGACCTGGCCCTCGTCGGCGACATCGGCGGCGACGGCCACGGCGTGCCCGCCCTGCCCCTCGATCGCCCCGACCACCTCGGCGGCGGCGTCGCCTCTCTTCCGGTAGGCGAGAACCACCGGCCAGCCACGAGCCGCGGCGAGGATGGCGGTGGCGCGACCGATGCCGCGGCTGCCCCCGGTGACGATCAACGCACCCCGGTCGGTCATCTGCCATCCTCCCGAATCATGTCGGCGGCCTTCTCGGCGATCATGATGACCGGCGCGTTGGTATTGCCGGACACCAGCCGCGGCATGATCGAGGCATCGACCACCCGCAGCCCGGCGATGCCGTGCACACGCAGCCGGGCATCGACCACCGCCAGCGGCTCTCCGGCCGGTCCCATCATGCAGGTCGAGGTGGGGTGGAACAGGGTACCGCCCGTGCTGCGGAGGAAGTCCAGGATCTCCTCCTCGCTGCGACAGTCGGCACCGGGGATGACTTCGGCCTCGCGGAAAGGATCCATGGCGCTCTGGGCCATCACCTCGCGGATCAGGCGAAAGCCGGCGACCATCGTCCGCCGGTCCTGCTCGGCTTCGAGATAGTGCGGACGGATCCGGGGCGGGCTGGCCGGGTCGGCATCACGCGGCAAGATCTCGCCGCGGCTTTCCGGCCGTAGCTGGCAGACCGAGACGGTAAAGCCCGAGAAGGGATGAAGGGGAGCACCCGGCCGGTCGGCGCTGAAGGGGATGAAGTGGAACTGGATGTCGGGGCGCGCTCTGCGACCGCTGCTGTGCCAGAACAGGGTCACCAGCCCGGCGCCGACGGTCAGCGGGCCGCGTCGCAGCAACAGCCACTCGAGGCCGGCGGCGGCCCGCCGCCACAGGCTGTTGGCGACATCGTTGAGGGTCGCCGGCACCGGACAGCGCCACACCGTGCGCGCCTGGTAATGGTCCTGCAGGTTGCGTCCCACCCCCTCCCTGGCCTGCACCACGGGAACGCCGATCTCCTGCAGGACCGAGGGCGGACCGATCCCCGACAGCATCAGGAGCTGCGGCGACTGCACGGCGCCGGCACACAGGAGCACCTCCCCGCCCGCCCGCACCTCGTACGGTCTGCCCTGCCGGCGCCAGGCAACCCCCACCGCACGGCGGCCGTCGAAGAGGATGCGCTCGACGAGCGCTTCGGTCTCGATATGGAGATTGGTGCGGCCCCTGGCCGGACGCAGGAAGGCGACCGCCGTGCTGCAGCGCCGGCCGCGTCGCACCGTGAGCTGGAAATAGCCGGCTCCGGCCTGTTCGGCACCGTTGCAGTCGGGGTTTTCCGGGATCCCTGCCTGCTCGGCCGCCCGGATGAAGGCATCCGCCAGGGGCGGCCGATAGACCGGGTCGGTGACGGCGAGCGGCCCGCCCGAGCCGTGCCAGGCGTCTTCGCCGCGGGCGAAATCCTCGGATCTGCGGAAGTAGGGCAGCACATCGCGCCAGGACCAGCCGGGATTGCCCAGCTCGGCCCAGTGATCGTAATCCTCGGGCTGGCCGCGCACATAGACGAGACCGTTGATGGAGGAGCAGCCGCCCAGCACCTTGCCGCGCGGCCAGAACAGCGGACGATCGCCGGTCAGGGGCTCGGGTTCGGTGTGGAAATGCCAGGCGATGCGCGGATCGAAGATGGTCCTGTAATAGCCGATCGGCACATGGATCCAGAAATTGCTGTCTCTCGGCCCGGCCTCCAGCAGCAGCACCCGTACCGCCCGGTCCTCGCTAAGCCGGTTGGCCAGCACGCAGCCCGCCGAACCGGCACCGATGATCACATAATCGAATTCCGCCCCGTCCAGCGACATCCCCCGCCTCACACGATTTCCATTTCCATCACCCGATATGCCGCCAGCAGACC
>CAYYZI010000071.1:0-8993 GCA_964475675.1 uncultured Geminicoccaceae bacterium | reverse complement strand
GGGCGCCATGGCCGTCCCCGACGGACCGCCGGCGGCGCCAGGGCAGCGGCACCAGATAGCTGCCGGCATAGGTCACCACGCGGCCGCCGAGGCCGAGCTTGAAGCGGGCCACACCGGGGGCGCCGACCGTATCCACGCCGCCCAGATCGAGCAGCGCGACGCCCTGCTGCCGCAGGATCTCGATGCCCCGCCACAGTACCAGATGCTGGGCCCGGCTACGGCGTCCCTCGGGCCCGGTATGGCCGAGCAGATAGGTGGCGGTGCGGCCGTGGAGCTGGAACACCGCGCCCGCCACCGGCGTCGAGCCGTCACGGGCGATCAGGGCGAACTGGCTGCGGCTGGCCGTCGAACTGCGTGCCAGGGCATGAAAGAAGGCCGGCGACGGGCCGTGATAGCCCACCCGTCGGCGCTGCGCCTCGTTGGCGGCGATCAGCCAGGCCAGCAGGGGGCCGCCGCGTACCGGCCGGACGTCGAGACGGCGCCTGCGGGCCTGCCGCAGCTTGTTGCGCCATTTGCCGTCCAGACCGGCCTCGATCTGCTCGAGGGGGCGGAGCAGATCGAGATGGATGGTGCTCTGCCCGCTCATCACCCGACGAAAGCCCGCCCGCCGATCGCGCGGCTCCTCGGCGGGCGGGGTCCAGAGCAGCAGGCCACCCGTGAACCGGCGACGGGCTTCCGCGAGCAGGGCGCGTTCGAGCCCGTCATCGGGGATGCCTGCGAGGATGACCGGACCGTGGGTCAGCAGGACCACCCGCAGCCCGGCGGGAAACCGCCGTTCGACGAACTGGGCGAGAGCCACCGGTTCCCCCGCCCCGAAGGCGACGCAGCGCCACACCCCGTGCCCCTCGGCCGCAACCACCTCGCCATAGGGCCAGTCCTGGCGGTAGCTGCTGCAGGCGGCGCCGCTCAGCAGTTGCTGCCAGGCCGACCGGTCGTGCGAATCCCAGACGAAGCGAAGCGGCGGGAGGGCGGCCATGCTTTCCCTTGATGCGCGAGCTCCTCCGCAGTATTAGCGTTGTGGTTGTGTTTTCGGAAGGGCCGATCGCCTTGTTCTCGAGAAAGACGGTCCGGGGCCTGCATCTCCCACCGGCCCGGCCCACCCGCTGGGCGCTCTATTACGCGCTGCTCTATTTCGCGCTGCCGGTGGTCGCCCTGCTGGCCCTCGCCGATCTCGCCCTGTATCTCCTGTTCACCGACCTGCTGGGGCGCTGCTACGGGATCTTCTGCCTGTTCGGCTGAAGGGTTCGCGCAGCGCCGCAGCTCAGAGAGGGGAGGAGTGCAGATGGCCGAAACCCTGCCGGCCGAAATGACCGGCATCCGCATCGCCGCGCCCGGCGGTCCCGAAATGCTCGTTGCCGCGACCCTGCCCGTGCCGGTGCCGGGCGAGGGCGAGATCCTGATCCGGGTCGCCGCCGCCGGCGTCAATCGACCCGATGTGCTGCAGCGCAAGGGCGGCTATCCGCCTCCGCCCGGCGCCAGCGAGCTTCCCGGGCTGGAGGTGGCCGGCACGGTCGCCGCGCTGGGCCCGGGCACCCGCCGGTTCCGGGTCGGCGATGCGGTCTGCGCGCTGCTGGCGGGCGGCGGCTATGCCGAATATTGCACGGCACCCGAGCCCCAGGTGCTGCCGGTACCGCGGGGCCTCTCGCTGATCGAGGCGGCGGCCCTGCCGGAGACCTTCTTCACCGTCTGGACCAATGTCTTCGAGCGCGGCCGTCTCGCCGCCGGCGAGACCTTCCTCGTGCATGGCGGCTCCAGCGGCATCGGTACCACCGCGATCCAGCTCGCCCGGGCCTTCGGCGCCCGCGTGCTGACCACCGTCGGCAATGCCGAAAAGGCGCGGGTCTGCCGCGAACTCGGCGCCGAGCGAGCGATTCTCTACCGCGAGGAGGATTTCGTCGAGACCGTCAAGGAAGTGACGGGCGGGCGCGGGGTCGATCTGATCCTCGACATGGTGGGTGGCGACTATGTGCCGCGCAATCTCCGGTGCCTCGCCCTCGAGGGGCGGCTGGTGCAGATCGCCTGGCTCAAGGGCTCGAAGATCTCCGCCGATTTCGCCCGGCTGATGCTCAAGCGCCTGACCTGGACCGGCAGCACGCTGCGCCCCCGCTCGGTGGAGGAAAAGGGGCGTATCGCCCGGGCGCTCGAGGAGAAGGTCTGGCCGCTCCTGGAACGCGGCGAGGTGCGCCCGGTGATCCACCGCACCTTTCCCCTCGAACGGGCGGCCGAGGCCCATGCCCTGATGGAGAGCAGCACCCATATCGGCAAGCTGCTGCTGGTCACCCGCTACGGCGCGGAGATTGCCGGGGAGATCGGGCGGAACGGCGCCTCGTCGGGCGGGCCGTCGGCATAGAGCCACAACGGCGGGGTCGCGGGATCGGCGGGCAGGGCCAGGAGGCTGGCGCTGACCGTGCCGTAGCCGCCTTCGCTGCGGATGCACATGGCATCGCGGGGCTCGCCGGTGGCACTCGCCCGGGAGGCCAGCAGGAGCTGCCAGCCGGACCAGTCGCCGTCCGGCGATGCGGGAGGCTCGAGCCGGGCGAACAGCGGCAGATAGCGGCGGATACGCGCACAGGCGACATCATTGGCATCGCCCGAGGTCAGCATGGTGGTGCCCTCCGGCAGCGGCCGCACGGTGATCCTGCCATCGCCGGCATGGCGCAGCCAGAAGGCACTGAGCCGGTCGGCGATCACCAGATTGAAGCTGCGCCAGGCCTCCGGATCGAGATCCGCCAGCGCCGCGGCGGCGGTGCGCGCCTCGGCATGATCCAGCGCCTCCAGCACCAGTTCGCCGCGCGACCGCTTGCCGGCGGCGGGGCCGAGGCTGCCACGGCGGTTGAGCACCGCGGCCACCACCCCGTCATCGTTGACCGCCAGCCAGGAGCCGCCGGCCAGCAGATCCTGCCCGCCGGTGATCTGCGGCCGGTCGGGCCAGTGGCGGCCCGGCGGCAGCGAAGGACGCTCCCGCAGCTCGTCGCGATTGGCGGCGATCACCAGCGGCCAGGGCCGGTGCGGGCGCAGGAGCAGGACGAGGCTACACATGACTGGCGTTCTCGAGCGTGGCTGGTAGGGTCGTCACGAACGCCCTATATAGGGCGCAGGAGCGTTCCGGCAGGAGCATGGGGGTTGCGGATGGGCGTCTTCGATGAGCGGGAATTCGCGGAAGAAGCGAAGTTCAAGCATCAGCTCGAGCTGAACTTCAAGATCCGCAACCGGCGCAACAAGCTGTTCGGGTTGTGGATCGCCAAGGAGCATCTCGGTCTGGAGGGCGATGCCGCGCTCGAATATGCCAAGGAGGTCATCCTGTCGGACTTCGAGGGCCCCGGCCACGAGGACATGCTGGACAAGGTCAAGAAGGACCTGGCCGCCCGCAATATCGAGATCAGTGACCACATCCTGAGAAAGCACCTGGCCGAATGCGAGGAAAAGGCACGCGAGAGCGTCATGCAGGAGTAGCGCCCGCTTCCCGGCCCGAGCGGCCGGCGGGCGCACCCGAAAAACCGGAGCGCCGGCGCGGGGTGGAGCCGCCGCGGGAGATCGGCGGACCGAAAGGGCCGGAGCCCACCCGTTTCGGTGACTGGGAACGCGGCGGCCGCTGCATCGATTTCTGAGCCGACCTGCCGGCGATATCTTCGGGGGAGGAGCCTTGCGCCGGGCAACTTGGGCCGCCGGCATCGGCGGCGAGCGGCGGCTGGTGCTGCTGCTGGTGCTGACCATCTCGGTGTTCTGGGGGCTCAACTGGCCGGCCATGAAGGTCGGGGTCGGCGAGCTCGGGCCCTGGCTGTTCCGCACCGTCACCGTCGGGGTCGCCGGCTTCTGCCTGATCGCGGCTGCGCGCATCGGCGGCGAGCGGATCCGCCTCGCTTCCTGCGATCTCCGGCCGCTGCTGCTCGTCTCCCTGTTCGCCGTCACCGGCTGGCATCTCTTCACCGCCTTCGGCCTCACCTATATCGGCGGCGGACGGGCGGTGATCGTCGCCTTCACCATGCCGCTCTGGGCGGCCATCACCAGCAGCCTGTGGCTGGGCGAACGTCACGGCCCGCGGCTGCTGGCGGCGCTCTTTCTCGGTCTCGTCGGCATCGGCATCCTGATCGGGCCGGACATCGGCCGGCTGGTGGACCAGACCACCGGCGCGCTTCTGGTGCTCGGGGCCTCGATCTGCTGGGCGATCGGCACGGTCGGGACCAAGGCCCGGCGCTGGTCGGTGGGGGCAACGGCGCTGGCCGGCTGGCAGCTTCTGCTGGGCTGGGTGCCGATCGTCATCGCCTGGCTGCTGTTCGATCCCGCGCCCGATCTCTCGGGGCTGAGCTGGCGCGGCATTCTGGCCACCGCCTATGCCTCGACCATCGCGCTTGCGCTGTGCTTCGCCGCCTTCATCAAGATCGTGACATTGGTGCCGGCCAGCGTCGCCGCCATCAGCACCCTCGCCATCCCGGTGATCGGGGTCTCCGCCTCCGCCCTGCTCTTGGGCGAACCGCTGGGATTTCGCGAAGTCGCGGCCCTGGGCCTGATCCTTCCGGCGCTGGCGCTGGTGCTGCTGCCGCGCAAGCCCGGCTGAGCTGCGGGGCGCTTTCCGCGGGCGGCTTCGCACTATATAAGGTCAAGCACGCGAACTTGCAGGACGAGTAACATACGCATGGCAGATCCCGCAGTCATTCGGCGCGGCGGCGACGACCGCCAGCGCGCTCTCGAGGCAGCCATTTCCCAGATCGAACGGGCCTTCGGCAAGGGCTCGGTGATGCGTCTCGGCCACGGCCAGCAGGTGATGGAAATCGAGGCGGTGTCCACCGGCTCGCTGGGGCTCGACATCGCCCTCGGCATCGGCGGCCTGCCCCGCGGCCGGGTGGTCGAGATCTACGGCCCGGAAAGCTCGGGCAAGACCACCCTCGCCCTCCATGTGGTGGCCGAGGCCCAGAAGCAGGGCGGTGTCTGCGCCTTCGTCGATGCCGAACATGCCCTCGACCCGGCCTATGCCCGCAAGCTCGGCGTCAATCTCGACGATCTGCTGATCAGCCAGCCGGATACCGGCGAGCAGGCGCTGGAGATCACCGACACCCTGGTGAGGAGCGGGGCGATCGACGTCATCGTCATCGACAGCGTGGCGGCGCTGGTGCCCAAGGCCGAGCTCGAGGGGGAGATGGGCGATTCCCATGTCGGGCTGCAGGCGCGGCTGATGAGCCAGGCGCTCCGAAAGCTCACCTCCTCGATCTCCCGCTCGCGCTGCATGGTGCTGTTCACCAACCAGATCCGCTCCAAGATCGGGGTCATGTTCGGCAGCCCGGAGACCACCACCGGCGGCAACGCCCTCAAGTTCTACGCCAGCGTCCGGCTCGATGTGCGCCGCATCGGCCAGCTCAAGGATCGCGACCAGACCATCGGCAACCAGACCCGGGTCAAGGTGGTCAAGAACAAGGTCGCTCCGCCCTTCCGCCTGGTCGAGTTCGACATCGTCTATGGCGAGGGCATCTCCAAGGTGGGCGAGCTCATAGATCTCGGCGTCAAGGCCGGCATCGTCGAGAAGTCGGGCTCCTGGTTCTCCTACAATTCCCAGCGTATCGGCCAGGGACGGGAGAACGCCAAGAAGTTCCTCAAGGAGAACCCGGAAATCGCCGCCGAGATCGAACAGGCGATCCGCGCCCAGGCGGGGGTCGGAGTGGCCGGCTCGCCGGGGCTCGATCTGCTCGACGAGGACCCGGCCATCGGCGCCTGAGCGTGCCGCCTTCGGACAACGAAAAACGGGCTTGACGATGCCGACGACCAACGAGATCCGCACGGCCTTCCTCGAATATTTCGCGCGGCACGGGCACCAGATCGTGCCCTCCAGCTCGCTCGTGCCGCACAACGATCCGACCCTGCTGTTCACCAATGCCGGCATGGTGCAGTTCAAGAACGTCTTCACCGGCGCCGAAACCCGCCCCTACAAGCGGGCGGTGACGGCGCAGAAATGCGTGCGTGCCGGCGGCAAGCACAACGATCTCGACAATGTCGGTTACACCGCCCGGCATCACACCTTCTTCGAGATGCTCGGCAACTTCTCCTTCGGCGACTATTTCAAGGAGCTGGCCATCGAGCTCGCCTGGAAGCTGGTCACCGAGGAATTCGGCCTGCCCGAGGAGCGGCTGCTGGTCACCGTGTATGTCGACGATGACGACGCCTTCGAGCTCTGGAAGAAGATCGCCGGCCTGCCCGAGGAAAAGATCATCCGCATCGCCGGCTCCGACAATTTCTGGTCGATGGGCGATACCGGTCCCTGCGGTCCCTGCTCGGAGATCTTCTGGGACCACGGCCCCGAGATCCCCGGCGGCCCGCCCGGCAGCCCCGAGGAGGACGGCGACCGCTTCATCGAGATCTGGAACCTGGTCTTCATGCAGTACGAGCAGATGGCATCCGGCGAGCGGGTGCCGCTGCCCAAGCCCTCCATCGACACCGGCATGGGGCTCGAGCGCATCGCCGCCGTGCTGCAGGGCAAGCACGACAATTACGAGATCGATCTCTTCCAGCACCTGATCCAGCGCACCGCCGAGCTCACCGGCAGGCCCTACGAGGGCCGGTGGCGGCCCTCCCACAAGGTGGTGGCCGACCATCTGCGGGCTTCCGCCTTCCTGATCGCCGACGGCGTGATGCCGGCGAACGAGGGCCGCGGCTACGTGCTCCGGCGGATCATGCGCCGCGGCATGCGCCATGCCCACATGCTGGGCGCCGCCGAACCCCTGATGTGGCGGGTGCTGCCGGCGCTGGTCGAGGAGATGGGTACCGCATATCCCGAACTGGTGCGCGCCGAACCGCTCATTCGCGAGACCCTGAAGCTGGAGGAGACCAACTTCCGCCGCACCCTCGAGCGCGGCCTCAAGCTCCTCGAGGAGGCTCTCGCCAGGCTCCCCGACGGGGCACCGCTGCCCGGCGAGATCGCCTTCAAGCTCTACGATACCTTCGGCTTTCCCCTCGATCTCACCCAGGACGTGCTGCGCAGCCAGGGCCGCAGTGTCGATGTCGAGGGCTTCAACCGGGCCATGCAGCGCCAGCGCGAGGAAGCCCGCAAGCACTGGAAGGGCTCCGGTGCGGAGGCGGTGGAGCGCATCTGGTTCGAGCTCCGCGAGGAATTCGGCCCCACCGAATTCGTGGGCTATGTGGCGCCGAAGGCGGAAGGCAGGATCCTGGCCATCCTCCGAAACGGCGAGCGGGTCGAGCGGGCGGGGCCCGGCGAGGAGGTACGCATCCTCGTCAACCAGACCCCGTTCTACGGCGAATCCGGCGGCCAGATCGGCGATACCGGCTGGATCCGCGTGGGCGAGGCGCGGGTCCGGGTGACCGACACCCAGAAGCTCCTCGGCGATCTCCATGTCCATATCGGCAAGGTGGAGAAGGGCGAGATCGCCGTCGGCCGGATCGCCGAGCTCGAGATCGACAACGAGCGGCGTCTCGCCCTCAGGCGCGCCCATTCCGCCACCCATCTCCTGCACGCGGCGCTGCGGCGCCATCTCGGCACGCACGTGACCCAGAAGGGCTCGCTGGTGGCGCCCGACCGGCTGCGCTTCGACTTCTCCCACCCCAAGGCGGTCTCGCATGAGGAGCTCGCCACTCTCGAGGACGAGGTCAACGCGTTCGTTCGTCAGAACGGCGAGGTTCTGATCCGCATCATGGGCCAGAAGGAGGCCATCGCGGCCGGGGCCATGGCCCTGTTCGGCGAGAAATACGGCGAGGAGGTGCGGGTCGTCACCATGGGCGAAAAGGCCCCGGGCGAGGCCTATTCGATCGAGCTCTGTGGCGGCACCCATGTTTCGCGCACCGGCGATATCGGCTATGTGCGGCTGACCTCCGAAACCGCCGTGGGTGCCGGCATCCGCAGGATCGAGGCGCGCACCGGGGCGCTCGCGGTCACATATGTGCGCGAGCGCGAGGATCTGCTGGCGAGGATCGGCCATGCCCTCAAGGTGCCGGCGGAACAGACTCCCGAGCGCCTCGACCAGCTTCTCCAAGAGCGCCGCCGTCTCGAGCGCGAGGTCTCGGACCTCAAGCGCCGGCTGGCCCTGGCCGGCGGCCCGCGCGAGGAGACGGTCCGGGAGGTGGCCGGCATCAAGTTCGCCGGGCGGGTGCTCGAAGGGGTGCCGCCCAAGGAGCTTCGAAGCGCCGCCGATGCCATCCTCAGAAAGCTCGAAAGCGGGGTGGTGGCGCTGGTCGCCGTCAACGAGGGCAAGGCGGCGCTGGTGGTGGCGGTCTCCAAGGATCTCACCGACCGCCTCGACGCCCGCGAGCTGGTGCGGGCCGGGGTGCAGGCGCTCGGCGGCAAGGGCGGCGGCGGCCGCCCCGACTTCGCCCAGGGCGGCGGCCCCGAAGGCGCCAAGGCCCGGGAGGCGCTCCAGGCGGTCGAGGGGGCCTTGGGGGAGATGGCGCAGAGGGTGGTGGTTTGATGACGTTGGACGTTGGTTCCTACGAGTAGCGGATCTCCTAGCAACTCTTCATCCGAAAGAAAGATGCGAGCCAAGAGGTAATTCCCGCATGCCGTCATTTCCGCACGCGTGCATCCGGACGACAGTTCACAGTTCTATGTGCAAGATTCGCCGCTCTTCACACGCGGCCGCAACGCACGACCGCAAGGTGGAACTAGCAGCAACGCCTTCGAGGTGGGTGCAGATCCTTGAACGCGCGCCAAGGGGTACTCCACTGCGCGGCAGGCGCGACGATTCCGAATGCCTGTGGTAGTTTCTTTGCACCCGGTCAGGCTGGGGGGCGGCGGGCATCGCCGCGATGTAGGAAACGCTATTCTTCAAGGCGACAACGCCATCAGAACGGTTACAACGGCCGGTTTCGGTTGTCGTTCGTGTGCCTAGCCGCTACTGACTAGGAGCAATCTCGAGAAAGGGAGGAGATGTTCCCGCATGTCTACGAAAGCCGAAGCAGCTGACCTTGAGGACGTGGCCGCAACTCGCGACACCGTTGCCCAATCGCGGCGTGAGCGTCCATCGGTTTTCGGGCATTCGCGTGAGCTCCAGCAGCCT
>CAYYZI010000070.1:0-9020 GCA_964475675.1 uncultured Geminicoccaceae bacterium | reverse complement strand
GACGTGTGCTCTTCCGATCTCCATCTCGGCGGCGCCCCGGAATTCGGTTTCCTGCCGCTCCCCCCCCTCCCGGCCGCGGCCGGGGATCCGCTTCTTGCGGGCCTCGCCTTTCCCACCGCGGTCATGCAGTGGCACGACGACACCTTCGATCTGCCGCCGGGCGCGGTACACCTTCTCCGCAGCGCCGCCTGCCCCAACCAGGCCTTCCGCATCGGCGCCTCGGCCTACGGGCTGCAGTGCCATTTCGAGGTGACGGCGGCCATTCTCGACCAATGGCTGGATCTCTACGAAAGGCTCGGCCACGACCCGGCACGGCTGGAGGCGACGCGGCGGGCCCTGCCCCGCCTGCTGCCGGTTGCGCAGCGGTTCGGCCGGCGGGTTACGCGCCGCTGGCTGCGGCTGGTGGCCGATCGCGCGGGATGGGTTCGAACGAGGTTGTCGAACCCATAGGTTGGCAGCCACTCTCCCCTGCCCTAACATTTGCGCGACCGTTGAATTGGTTCGCCATATTTTCGAATTTCTTAATGCTGCGCTGGTAAAGCGGCAGCCGCGAGTTGCCCTGCATGGATATGCCCGTGGAATCCCGTTTCCCTCTTCTCTCGGTGATGCGTCGGCCGGGTGCCGCGCGGCTGTGGGCCGCCGGCATCGCGGTGAGCGTCATGCGCTGGCTGGAGATGCTCGCCTTCAGCCTGTTCGCCCTGTCGGAGACCGGCTCGGCGCTGATCGTGTCGCTCACCGTGTTCGCCCGCATGCTGCCGCTTCTGTTCCTCGGCGGCATCGCTTCCTCGCTGGTCGAGCGGCGCGATCGCCGCACCACCCTGCTGGTTGCCCTCGGCACCATGCTGGCCAGCGCCGTCGCCCTGTTCGGCGCCGCCCTCGCCGATCGGCTCAGCGTGCCGCTGGTGATGCTGGCGGCGGTACTCGGCGGCATTTTCTGGGCGGTCGAAACCCCGCTTCGCCGGACCATGCTGGCCGAAGCCGGCGGCATGGAACGCATCGGCCAGAGCATGGGGCTGGAGATCGCCACCAACCAGCTCACCCGGCTCACCGGGGCGGTCATGGGCGGTGCCATCGTCGCCCTGCTGGGCCTCGGCGGCATCTTCTTCTCCGGGATCCTGTTCTATGTCGCGGCCATCCTCCTGATCCTCGGCCTCGACCGCAGCCCGCCCGCACGGAGTACCGCCCGCAGCGCGCGCGAGGTTCTGCGCGGGCTGATGGAGAGCATCCGCGAGGCTCGCCGTTCCCAGCTGCTGATGGGCAGCCTGCTGATCTCGGCGGTGTTCAATCTGTGGGCGTTTCCGTATTTCGCGCTCGGTCCGGTGGTCGGCGAGCATGTGCTGGGCCTCGGGCCGAGTGGCATCGGCCTGCTGATGGGCATGGAGCCGCTCGGGGCGCTGGTCGGCTCGATCCTGATCGCGGCGCGACTGCGGCCGCGCCTGTTCGCCCCCTTCTACGGTCTCAGCCCGGTGGTCTTCGTCCTCGGCACCACCCTGTTCGCCCTCGCCGCCTCCAGTCTTCTCGCCCATGCGGCATTGTTCGGTGCCGGGTTCGGCATGGCCGCCTTCGCGGTGATGCAGATGGTCCTGCCGATGTACGCGGCCCCCGCCGACATGCGGGTGCGCATGGTCGGGCTGATGGCCATGACCATCGGCGTCGCCCCGCTGGGTCTCGCCCATGCCGGGCTGCTGGCCGAATGGCTGGGTGCCCAGAACGCGCTGCTGGTGATCGCTGCCGAGGGCAGCATCGCCACATTCGCGGTCCTGCTGCGCTATCCGCAACTGCTCACCGCCAGGCTGCGCCCCAACCATGCAGGCGCCGCTGCCGGCGAGGATTGATCGGCTTTCCGCGGGCGACCAGTTTGGCGTATGACGAGCCTGCGGCACCCGGGCGGGAACCCGCATGCGGGTGCTGCCGCAGGTCTTTCGGGAGGGAACCGCATGCAGCGCTGGATCTGGCTGGTCGTCGCTCTTTTCCTGCCGCTACTGCCGACCGGGCCGCGCCCTTCGGTGGCCCAGGAGCCGCCGTCGGCGAGCCCGCCGCCCGCGGCCGGCACCGCCGAGACCGGCCAGGTGGACGAGATCGAGGCCCTCATCGAGCGCATGCGCAAGAAGGTCGAAGACATGGGCAAGGCCGCCGCCGAGCGGGACAAGGCCCTGGAATTCCTGGAAAAGCAGGTCGAGGAGGCGACCAAGGTCATCGGCACCAGCTCGCAGACCACCGAAGCCCTGCGCGAGAAGACCTCGGCGCTCAACGTCAAGCTCGAGGACATCGCCAAGGATCGCGACAAGCTCTCCTCGGCGGTCAGCGAGCGCGAAAAGCTGCTGACCGCACTGGAGCAGCGGGTGGCCGCCCTCACCGATCTTCTCGGCCTCGACCGGCCCGACCGCTACAAGCTCGGCGACAGCCTCGAAGCACTCAAGGTCAAGCTCGACACCACGCTCCGGGAACGCGACGATCTCGCCGCGCGGCTGGCGCAGACGGAGCAGGAGAAGCGTGCGCTCGAGCAGCGCCAGGCCGCGCTCGAGCAGCGCGTCGCCGGCCTCGAGCAGGAGAACCGCCAGCGCGAGGCGGAGGCGGAACAGCGCATCGCCAGCCTCAGCGGCGAGATCCGCGACCGCGAGGCACGGCTGCGCGAGCTGGAGCAGCGGCTGGGCGTCGGACAGCAGCGCATCCAGGCGATGAACAGCGAGATCGCCCGCCTCAACCGCCAGCTCGCCAGCCTCAAGGATCTCCTCGGCAGCCTCGACCAGAAGCTGCAGGAAGCGGATGTGCGCAATCAGCGGCAGCAGACCCGGATCGCCGATCTCACGGTGCGCCTCAACACCGCGCTGGCCAAGCAGGTCGAGGAACTCAAGGAGTACCGTTCGGAATTCTTCGGCCGGCTCAAGAAGGCGCTCGGCGATCGGCCCGACATCAAGATCGTCGGCGACCGCTTCGTCTTCCAGGCCGAGCTGCTGTTCCCTTCGGGCTCGGCCCAGCTCGATCCTGCCGGCGAGGCCGAGCTCGAGAAGGTGGCGGAGAGTCTCAAGGAGGTGGCGGCGACCATCCCGCCGGATATCGACTGGGTGCTCCGGGTCGACGGCCACACCGACAAGGTGCCGCTCCGGCCGGAATCGATCTACCGGTCCAACTGGGAGCTGTCGACGGCACGGGCACTCACCGTGGTCGAGTTCCTGGTCGATCACGGGATACCGCCCAACCGCCTGGCCGCGGCCGGCTTCGGCGAGTTCCAGCCGATCGATCCGGGCGACAGCGAGGCCGCCTATCGCCGCAACCGGCGGATCGAATTCAAGCTCACCGAGCGCTAGGAGACCGGCATGTCCGCACGCGCCATCATCCTCGACTGCGATCCGGGTCAGGACGATGCGGTGGCCATCTTCCTGGCCCTCGCCTCGCCCGAAGAGCTGGAGGTCCTGGCGATCACCACGGTGGCCGGCAACGTGCCGCTGGCGCTGACCGAGGCCAACGCCCGACGGGTGGTGGAGGCGGCCGGTGCCGATGTGCCGGTTCATGCCGGCTGTCACCGGCCCCTGCTGCGGCCGCTGGAGACCGCCGAGCAGGTGCACGGGGAAACCGGCCTCGACGGTTCCGGCCTGCCGCCGCCCGAACGCCCGCTGGCCCCCGGCCATGCGGTGGATGCCATCATCGAGCTGGTGATGTCGCGGCCTGCCGGCAGCGTCACGCTGGTGCCCACCGGCCCGCTCACCAACATCGCCATGGCGCTTCTGAAGGAGCCGGAGCTGGCCGGACGCCTCGAGGAAATCGTGCTGATGGGCGGCGCCATCGGTCTCGGCAACGTGACCCCGGCCGCCGAATTCAACTTCCATGTCGATCCGCACGCCGCCGAGATCGTGTTCGCTTCCGGCGTGCCGATCACCATGTTCCCGCTCGATGTCACCCACAAGGTGCTGGTCACCCCCGCCCGTCTGGAGCGGATCGACGCGCTGGCCACACCGGCGGCGCGGGCGGTGGCGGGGATGCTCGACTTCTATCGTCGCCACGGGCGCACCGGCGGCGCGGAACACGGCCCCCTGCACGATCCCTGCACCATCGCCTGGCTGCTCGCCCCGGAACTGTTCTCCGGTCGCGACTGCCATGTGGCGATCGAGACCGTGAGTCCGCTGGGCATGGGACGCAGCTATGTGGACTGGTGGCAGAGCAGCGGGCAGCCGGCCAATGCGCTGGTCATGGACGAGGCGGATGCCGAAGGTTTCTTCGATCTCCTGGTGGAGCGGCTGGCGCGTCTTTGAGCTGTCCGGTCCGCCCTATGGCTTCGGCTGCTGCTGGGTGATGCAGTGGATGCCGCCGCCGCCGGCGACCAGATCGAGAACCTCCACCTGCACCACCTCGCGCTCGGGAAAGGCCGCGGCCAGCACCCGATAGGCGGTCTTGTCGGCGGCATCGCCGAAGGCCGGCATGACGATGCCGCCATTGGCGATGTAGAAATTGACGTAGGAGGTGGTCAGCAGCACTCCTTCCCGACGCTGGCGCGGCTTGGGCATCGGCAGGGTGAGGATCTCGAGACTGCGGCCACGGGCGTCGGTGGCCTGCTGCAGGACCTCGAAATTGGCCTCGAGCGCCTCGTGATGGGGACCGCCGGGCTCGTCGCGCGCGGCCAGCACCACCCCGGGACGGGCGAAACAGGCGACATTGTCGACATGGCCGCGGGTCTCGTCGTCGACCACCCCGCGGGGCAGCCAGATCACCCGCTCGATGCCCAGGCAGGCGGCCAGCTCGGCCTCCACATCCTCGCGGCCGAAGCCCGGGTTGCGGGCGGGATCCAGCGCCGCCGGCTCGCAGACCAGCGCCGTTCCCTCGCCGTCCACCGAGACATTGCCGCCCTCGAACACCAGCGAGGAGAAGAAGCTGCGGGCCTTGACATGCTCGAGGATGCGCCGGGCCAGTTCGGCGTCCTGGGCGTAGTCCTGATAGAGTTCGCCCCAGCCGTTGAAACGCCAGGCGACACCGCCCAAGGTGCCTTCTCCGTCCAGCAGGAAGCTGGGGCCGGTGTCCCGCACCCAGCTGTCGTCATGGGCCATCGGCAGCACCGACACGCCCTTGCCGAGATAGAGCGAGGCATCGGCCGCCAGATCGGGGCGCACGATCATCGTCACCGGCTCGAACTCGGCGATCGCCCCGGCGACCTGGGCCACAGCACGGCGGGCAGCTTCCAGCTCGCCGTCCCAGATCGACTCGCGGCAGGGCCAGGCCATCCAGCAGCGCGCATGGGGCGCCCATTCCGGAGGCATCGCGAAGCCGAGATCCCGTGGTCGCTCCACCCTACCCCTCCATCTCCTGCCCATCATGTTCAGGTTGCGACATCCCCACATCCATGGCAACCACGGCGTAGCAGACCGGGCGCCACGGGCGCCGCGAATCCGCGGGGGAGGAAGCTGCCATGACCAGTGCCATCGAACGCCGTCTCGGGGAGCTCGGCCTGAAGCTGCCGGAAGTTCCCTCGCCGGCGGGCAATTACGTGCCCTGGGTGCGTTCGGGCAAGCTTTTGTTCATCTCCGGCCAGGTGCCGATGGCCGAAGGGCGCATCGCGGTCGCCGGCAGGCTCGGCGACAATGTGACCCTCGAACAGGGCCAGCAGGCGGCGCGGCTGTGTGCGCTCAACATCCTGGCCCAGGCGCGGGCGGCCCTCGACGGGCGGCTCGACGGGCTGGCCCGCTGCGTCAAGCTCGGCGGCTTCGTCGCCTGCACCGCCGATTTCACCGACCAGCCCAAGGTCATCAACGGGGCCTCGGATCTGATGGTCGCGGCGATGGGCGAGGCCGGCCGCCACGCCCGTTTCGCGGTGGGTGCCCCGTCCCTGCCGCTGGGCGCGGCGGTGGAGGTCGAGGCGATCTTCGAACTCGTCTGACCGGTGCCGGCGAGCGGGCTGCGCCTGCTGGGCGGGATCGAGGGCATCGCCGCGGCCCGGTGGGATGCGCTGCTCCCCGCAAAGCACCCCTTTATGCGCCATGCCTTTCTCTCCGCCCTCGAGGAAAGCGGCTCGGCCAGCACCGAGACCGGCTGGCAGCCCCTGCATCTGCTCGCCGAGTCCGGGGGGCGACTGCGCGGTGCCGTGCCGCTCTACGCCAAGAGCCATTCCTGGGGCGAATATGTGTTCGATCATGGCTGGGCCGACGCCTTCGAGCGGGCCGGCGGGCGGTATTACCCCAAGCTGCTGGCGGCCGTCCCCTTCACCCCGGTGCCGGGTCCGCGCCTGCTCGTCGAAGAGGATGCCCTGGCTTTGCGCCGGGAGCTGGTGGCCGGGCTCGCCGAGACCTGTCGCGCGCTGTCGCTGTCCTCGGTACATGTCAATTTCTGCACCGCCGATGAAGCCCGGCTGTTCGAATCCTGCGGCTGGCTGCTGCGCCGGGGCATTCAGTATCACTGGCACAATCGCGGCTACGACAGCTTTGCGGACTTCCTGGGCGCGCTCAGGAGCGGCCGCCGCAAGACCATCCGGCGGGAGCGCCGCGAGGCGGCGGCGACCGGGCTCGAGATCCGCACCCTGGTCGGCGAGGAGGTCACGGTGGCGGCGATGGAGGAATTTCATCCGCTCTATCTGGCCACCGTCGACCGGCGCTGGGGCGGCGCCTATCTGACGCCCGAATTCTTCCGGCTGCTGGCCGAAAGACTGCCCGAGATGCTGGTGCTGGTGACGGCACGCGAGGAAGGCCGTCTGGTCGCCGCCGCCCTCAACCTGCGGGACGAGAAAGCGCTTTACGGCCGTCTCTGGGGCAGCCTCGAGAGCCACCGCTTCCTGCATTTCGAGCTCTGCTACTATCGCGCCATCGATTTCGCCATCACCCACCGCCTGCAACGGGTGGAAGCGGGTGCCCAGGGCGAGCACAAGCTGCTGCGGGGCTACGAGCCGGTCTGGACCTGGAGCGCCCATCATCTCCGCGATCCCGGTCTGGCGGCCGCCATCGCGCGCTTCCTGCGACGCGAGACACGGCTCCTGCGGCACCGCTTCGCGGAGCTCGAAAGCCTGCTGCCCTATCGCCGTGATCTTCAGGAGGAGAGCAGCACGGCGTCCTCGGGTCGGAAGGAGACGTAACAGGCCATCCCTTCGGCCAGCGGCATCTCCTCGATGCGCGAACGGTTGTGGCGGATGCAGACCAGCCGCAGCCCGTCGGTCTCCACGAAAATGCGGCTGTGATCGCCGTAATAGGCGATCTGCCCGATCCGCCCGGCGAGCTGCAGCGGGCCCGCATCCGGGCCCTCGGTGCGTACCTCCATCTTTTCCGGGCGCACCGCCAGCGCCACCACTTCCGCCGGCGGCTCCCGCTCGGGAACCTCGATCTCCCCGAGCCCCTCCACCATCACGCGCACGCCCGTCTCGCTGCGGGCCAGGAGTCGGGCATCGAAGACGTTCACCTGGCCGATGAAGTCGGCGACGAAACGGGTCCGCGGCTGCTCGTACAAGGTGCGGGGATCGCTGATCTGGAGGATCCGCCCCCGGTTCATGACCGCGATATGGGTGGCCATGGACAGGGCCTCGTCCTGATCGTGGGTGACGATCACGAAGGTGATGCCGACCTCGTGCTGCAGGCGCACGAGCTCGAGCTGCATCTCCTCGCGGAGCTTGCGGTCGAGGGCCGAAAGCGGCTCGTCGAGGAGCAGCAGCTTGGGCTTCTTCACCAGCGCCCGGGCCAGCGCCACCCGCTGCTTCTGGCCACCGGAGAGCTGATCGGGCCGGCGTCCCTCGAAACCCTGCAGCCGCACCATGGCGACCGCCTCGGCGACGCGCCGGCCGATCTCCGGGCGCGGCACGCCGGTGACCTTGAGCCCGTAGCCGATGTTCTCGGCCACCGTCATGTGGGGAAAGACGGCGTAGGACTGGAAGACCATGTTCACCGGCCGGCGGTTGGGAGGCACGGCCGCCATCTCCTCGCCGTCGATGAGGATGCGGCCCTCGCTGGGCTGCTCGAAGCCGGCCAGCATGCGCAGGAGCGTGGTCTTGCCGCAGCCGGAGGGGCCCAGGAGGGCGAAGAAGGCGTTGCGCGGGATCGCCAGGGAGACCGCATCGACCGCGGCGAAGCTGCCGAAGCGCTTGGTCACCTGTTCGATGCGGACGATCGGCGGCGCGCTCATCGGGCCTCTTCCTCGAGTACCGGCGCCTGCAGCCGCATGGCGATCACCGTCAGCAGCAGGGTGATGGCGATCAGCACCGTGGAGGCGGCATTGACCTCCGGCGTCGCGCCGAAGCGCACCATGGAATAGATCTTGATCGGGAAGGTGATGGTCTCCGGCCCGCTGGTGAAGAAGGTGATGACGAAATCGTCCAGCGACAGGGTCATCGCCAGCAGCGCCCCGGCGACGATCCCCGGCTTCATGAAGGGGATCATGACATGGCGCAGGGTCTGCCATTCGGACGCGCCGAGATCCTTGGACGCCTCCTCGAGGGAACGATCGAAGCCCTCGAGACGGGCCCGCACCACCACCGCCACGAAGGGAAAGGAAAAGGCGATATGGCCGATCACCACCGGGGTCAGGCTGACCGGCCAGGGAATGCCGCCCATCAGGCCGATGCGGCTGAAGAACACCAAGAGCGACACCCCCATGCAGATCTCGGGGATGACGATGGGCAGGGCGTTGGCCCCCTCCACCACCGCCTTTCCGGGAAAGCGGAACCGCCACAGCGCCATCGCCAGCAGGGTACCGAGAATGGTGCTGACGATGGTCGAGATGAAGGCGACGATGAGGCTGTTGGTGAAGGCCTCGATCAGCGAGGCGTTGGCGATCGCCTTGGCGTAGTATTTGGTGGTGAAGCCCCGCCAGACGATGTTCCGGCGGCTGTCGTTGAAGCTGAAGATCACCAGGATGACGATCGGCGCGTAAAGGAACAGGAAGGTGGCGGCGAGCCAGGCCCGCAGCCACAGCCGGCGGGTGTATTCGAGCGGGCCCGGGGCCTCGCGCCGCTCAGCCACGGCGTGCCTTCCTTCCCGCCAGCCAGGCCCGCAAGGCGAGCACCAGGAAGGTCAGGTAGAGGAGCAGGAAGGAGAGCGCCGCGCCCAGCGGGATGT
>CAYYZI010000069.1:0-9069 GCA_964475675.1 uncultured Geminicoccaceae bacterium | reverse complement strand
GATCGAGACGTCGTAGGTGAGCTGATAATACTGCAGCAGCTCCTTCCAGGGCGACGACAGGTCCTTGTGGGCATTGAGCACGGCCACCAGCGCGCCGAGCGTGATCTGCCCCTCGAGCACCAGATAGCCGCCGATGGAGAAGAAGAAGAAAGGGCCGAGCTGCGCCAGAAAATTGTTGAGGAACTTGATCAGAAACTTCTTCTTGTAGATGTCGAACCGGATGAAGAAAATCCGTCCGAGATGCTCGCTGAACTGGGCCCGCTCGTAGAGGCTGGTGTCGTTGGCATGGATGTCGACCACGCCGCCCGCGGTCTCGCTGATCTTCTCGGCGTTGTGGCGGACCTGGCGCACCCGCCGCTTGCCGAGCTCGTTGACCTGCCGCTGCAGCCTGGGGATGACATAGGCTTGGACCGGGTAGAGGGCGATCGCGGCGAGGCCGAGGATCCAGTCCTGCATGAACATGAAGATCAGGATGGTGATCAGCGTGCCGCCCTGGAAGGCGGGCACCGACAGGGCCGAGCCGACATAGCCGCCGAGCGGCTCGACCTCGGCATTGATCATCTGCACCAGCTCGCCCTGGCTCATCCGCCGGAAATAGGGCAGGGGGAAGCGCAGCAGATGGTCGTAAAGCTGGTAGCGCAGGCGGCGCAGCATGCGTTCGGCGACGATGCCGGCATAGACGTTGAGGAAATATTTGAGGATGCCGGCGATCAGCACGAGGCCGAGGAACGCGGCGCACAATGCCAGCAGGTACTGGAGCTGGGTGAGCTCGCGGCCGAACAGGTAGAAGACGTCGGCCTCGACGGCCAGCGCCTTGTTGATGATGATCTTGGGCAGTTCCAGCGTCGCGTAAAGCACCGGAAAACTGCCCACGGTCAGCGCCAGAATGATGAGCTGCTGGCGCAGACTGTACTTCCAGATGAAACGAAAAATGGTCGGTTCCATGCCCCGCCACGCCGGCCGCCTGTCCGTTGCCGCGGAGCTTACGCCACTCAACCGCCGGGGCAAAGCCCGCGCCTCGCGGCCCGGTCTCAAGTGTGCGTGCGCATTTCGCCGCCTTGCCCGGACATCGCATTGCCGTATCGTGGAGCCGGCAGTGCGGGAGGGGAGAGCCAGCCATGCAGCGTTACCGAGAGATCTACGAGCGGTCCCTGCGCGACCCCGAGGGCTTCTGGGGGCAGGCGGCCGAGGCGATCGACTGGGTGCGGCGCTGGGACCGTGTTCTCAACGCCGACAACGCGCCCTTCTACAGATGGTTCGACGGCGGCCAGCTCAACACCTGCTACAACGCGGTCGACCGGCATGTCGAGCGGGGCCGGGGCGATCAGGCGGCGATCATCCACGACAGCCCGGTCACCGGCTCGCTGCGGGTCCTCAGCTATGCCGAGCTCAAGGACGAGGTGAGCCGCTTCGCCGGGGTCCTGAAGCAATGCGGGGTGGGCAAGGGCGACCGGGTGATCATCTACATGCCGATGGTCCCGGAAGCGCTGATCGCGATGCTCGGCTGTGCCCGCATCGGCGCCATCCATTCGGTGGTGTTCGGCGGCTTCGCCTCGAACGAGCTGGCCGCGCGCATCGACGATGCCCGGCCCAGGCTGGTGGTCACCGCGAGCTGCGGCATCGAGCCCGGCCGGGTGGTCGCCTACAAGCCGCTTCTCGACGGCGCCATCGCCCTCGCCCGCCACAAGCCCCAGCGCTGCATCATCCTGCAGCGGCCCCAGGCCCGGGCCGAGATGACCGCCGGCCGCGATCTCGACTGGAACGAGGCGATGGCGGCGGCGGAGCCCGCCGACTGGGTGCCGGTGGCGGCCACCGACCCCCTCTACATCCTCTACACCAGCGGCACCACCGGCGAGCCCAAGGGGATCGTCCGCGACAATGGCGGCCATGCGGTGGCCCTGCACTGGACCATGAAGAACATCTACAATGTCGATCCCGGCGAGGTCTACTGGGCGGCCTCCGATGTCGGCTGGGTGGTCGGTCACAGCTACATCTGCTACGGCCCGCTGCTGCACGGCAACACCACCATCATCTACGAGGGCAAACCGGTGGGCACGCCGGATGCCGGCGCCTTCTGGCGGGTCATCGCCCAGCACGACGTCAAGGTGCTGTTCACCGCGCCCACCGCTTTCCGGGCGATCAAGAAGGAGGATCCCGAAGGCAGGCTGCTGGGCCAGTATGATCTGTCGCGCTTCCGGGCGCTGTTCCTGGCCGGCGAGCGCTGCGATCCCGATACCCTGTTCTGGGCCCAGGAACGGCTCGGCGTGCCGGTGATCGATCACTGGTGGCAGACCGAGACCGGCTGGGCGATCTGCGCCAACCCGATCGGCATCGAGATGCTGCCGATCAAGCCGGGCTCGCCCTCGGTGCCGATGCCCGGCTACGATCTGCACATTCTCGACGACGAAGGGCGCGAGCTGGGCCCCAACCAGATGGGCGCCATCGTCATCCGCACGCCGCTGCCGCCCGGCTGCCTGCCCACCCTGTGGAACGCCGATGAACGTTTCGTCGAGGCCTATCTGTCCCGCTATCCGGGCTACTACCTCACCGGCGATGCCGGCCACCGCGACGAGGACGGCTATCTGTTCATCATGAGCCGCATCGACGACGTCATCAATGTCGCCGGCCACCGGCTCTCGACCGGAGCCATCGAGGAGGTGCTGGCGGGTCATCCCGATGTCGCCGAATGCGCAGTGATCGGCGTCGCCGATACGCTCAAGGGCGAACTGCCGCTGGGTCTCGTGGTGCTCAAGGCGGGTGTGGATCGTGACAGCGCGGCGATCTGCGAGGAGCTGGTGCAGAAGGTGCGCCGGGAAATCGGCCCGGTGGCGGCCTTCAAGCTGGTCGCCGTGGACAAGCGTCTGCCCAAGGCCCGTTCGGGCAAGATCCTGCGCGGCACCATGAAATGCATCGCCGACGGTACCGAATGGAAGATGCCGGCGACCATCGACGATCCGGCGATTCTCGACGAGATCGCGGAAACCCTGCGGTCCCTCGGCTATGCCGGGGGGCGCGCCGCCGGCTGAGCTCGCGGGCGCGCTCGCAAGGCGGCCGCACAGGCGGGCGGTTTGGCGCTTTCCCCGCCCGGCGGGCTGGGCTATGCGGAGCTGCAGCAACGGGTGGGAGAGCGCATCATGGAGCCGTTCGATCTGGCCACATTGAAGGCCACCTGGTCCTATCCGACGACCATCCTGTTCGGTGCCGGCAGTCTCGAGAAGCTGCCCCGGGCCTGTACGACCGCCGGCATCACCCGGCCACTGGTGGTCACCGATCCGGCCCTGGCCGAGCTACCGCCGGTGGTCCAGGCGCTGGCCCATCTTCGCGAGGCGGGCCTGGAGCCCGGCCTGTTCAGCGATCTGCGTCCCAACCCTACCGTCGACAATGTCGAGGCCGGCCTGGTGGTGCTGCGCCAGGGCGGATTCGACGGGGTGGTGGCGATCGGTGGCGGCAGCGCGCTCGATTGCGGCAAGGCGATCGCCTTCATGGCCGGCCAGAGCCGTCCGATCTGGGATTTCGAGGATGTCGACGATTACTGGAAGCGGGCCGATGAAGCGGGCATCCTGCCGGTGATCGCCGTACCGACCACCGCCGGCACCGGCTCCGAGGTGGGGCGGGCGGCGGTGATCACCGACCCCTCCAGCCACGCCAAGAAGATCATCTTCCACCCGCTGATGCTGCCGAAGACCGCGATCCTCGATCCCCGCCTCACCCTCGGCCTGCCCCCCCATCTGACCGCCGCTACCGGCATGGACGCTCTGGCCCACTCCCTCGAGGCCTACTGCGCGCCGACCTTCCACCCGATGAGCGAGGGGATCGCCGTCGAGGGCATGCGGCTGGTCAAGTTGGCCCTGCCGCGGGCCTTCGCCGACGGCAGCGATCTCGCCGCCCGTGGCATGATGCTGGCAGCCTCGTCGATGGGCGCGGTGGCCTTCCAGAAGGGGCTCGGGGCGATCCACTCCCTCAGCCACCCCATCGGCGCCCTCTACGACACCCATCACGGCCTCACCAATGCCGTGCTGATGCCCTATGTGCTGGCCTTCAACTACAAGGCCATCGACGGCAAGATCGCCCGGCTGGCCGGCTGGCTGGAGCTTCCGGGTGCGGATTTCGGTGCCTTTCTGGACTGGGTGCTGAACCTCAGAAAGCAGCTCGGTATTCCCCATACCCTGCGGGAGCTGGGGGTGGCGCCGGAGCATTTCCCGGCGATCGCCGAAATGGCGGTGCGCGATCCCACGGCGCCCACCAACCCGGTGCCGCTGACCGCCGAGACGGCCGAGGGAATCCTCCGGGAGGCCTACGAGGGCACCGGCGTCTGAAACGCCGCCATCGACCGCCGGGCAGCGGCGCTCGCCGACCGGGCCGTGCGGATACGGGGTAGCGGCTCAGCTCTTCTGGCGGCGCCAGCGACGAATGGCGGATCCCAGCAGGCCCTGGTGATCTTCGGGAGGGTTCTCCCAGATGGCCGAGAAGGAAGGGGTGGCGCTGGCCGGCCGGCGGTCCGGCGGCAGCGGGTCGAGCCGCACCGAGACCGGTACCGGCACGCCTTCGCCGATCACCAGCGCTTCGCCGGCGGCCAGCGCCGGCAGGGCCCGCAGCATCCAGGCCGAGCCGTCGGGCAGGACCTTCTCGATGAAGGCCTGATCCCGCTCGTTGCTCATGCGCAGCGCGAAAACGGTACCGCACTGGGAGAGGGCAGAGGCCGAGAGTTCGGCCGGCCGCTGGCTGACCAGGCAGATCGAAACCCCGTACTTGCGGCCTTCCTTGGCCAGCCGGTCGATCGCCCGCCGGCTGGGGCCGAAGCCCAGCGAGGGGTCGTTGGGGACGTAGCGATGGGCCTCCTCGCAGACCAGCAGCACCGGCCGCACCCGGCGGCGGTCGGACCACAGCCCGTACTCGAAGACCAGCCGGCAGAGCACCGAGACCACCACATCGACGATCTCCGAGGCCATGCCGGAGGTGTTGAGCACGGTCACCGGGCGATCGTCGGCGGGAATGCGGAAGAGCTGGCCGAGGATGGCGGCCAGATTGTCGCGCACCGACAGCTTGGGGAACAGGAACTCGTAGCGGGGATCGGTGCGGGCACTGGCCAGACGGGCCAGCAGGTGGCGGTAGGGCGCCGCGCCTTCCGGCTTGTCGAGAGTGCCCAGCCGCTCCTTGATCAGCTCCTCGAGCTGGGAAAGGCGGTAGGGTACGGGAATGTCCACCGAGACGAGCTCGGCGGTCTCGGCGTCGCCGCAGGCGCGCTGACGGGCCCGCAGCACCGTATCCTTGAGGATGGCGCGTTCGGCATAGGTGCGCTCGTCGTCGCCCGGGGCGAGGATGGCGGCCAGTTCCTCGAAGGTGAGCACCCAGTAGGGCAGCTCCAGCGAGGCCGGATCGAGAACCAGGGCGCGCTCTCCGAAGGCGGCGGCATATTCGTCGTGCGGGTCGATCACCAGCACATGGGCGTGCGGATAACGCTCCACCAGGCGGGTCACCAGCAGGGCGACGGCCGAGGATTTGCCGCATCCGGTACTGCCGAGCACGGCGAAATGCTTGCCGAGGAGATCGTCCACCAGCACCGAGACCGGCACGCCCGGATCGTAGCGCAGATGCCCGAGGCGAATCGCGGCCCGATCGCCCACGGCATAGACCGCGCGTTCCTCGATCACTCGCGTCGGCCGCACCGGTGCCGCGAGATGCGGATAGCGGGAAATGCCGCGACGGAACACCGGCGTCTCGGCATCGCCGACGAGCTCGCCCAGAAGCTGGAGCTCGAGGACCCCGCTGTCCTCGCCGCGTCGGCCTTCGCGCATGGCATGGACCACCGCGATCGCCGTGCCGATGGCGGTCGGTACCGCCAGCAAGCCACCGATGATCACCTTTTCGCGGGCCGCGCCGACGGCATCCAGACTGCAGACCAGTCGTGCGCCGTCGACCGCCAGCACCAGCCCGACGGGCGCGCTCTCGGATTCGGTGTCGGGCGCAGGGGCCGGAGGGGCGTTCAGAAAATGATGCATGCTCTGCCTGCCAGGACAATCCCGGCCGGCAGATTAGCCGCGCGCGGTTGAGAAAGGCTTAAGGCGCGGGCACCCCTGCGGACGCCACGTCCCCGTTCACAGCAGTTCGGCGCGCCGCGCCAGCTTGCGTACCTCGCGTTCGACCACCCGCTCGACGATGGCCGGCAGGTTCTGATCCAGCCATTCCTTGAGCATCGGGCGCATCAGCTCGGCCACCAGCTGCTCGACCGTCTTGCCGTCGCCTGCTGGTGCCGGTTCGGCCTCGGGACGGGCCACCGATTTGGCCAGCTTGGCGAAAGCCCCGGTGGCCGCCTCGGCCGCCTCGCCGGAGATCAGCGCCTCGTCCCTGGTGGCGTCTTCGGCCACGGCCTTTTCCTCCTTCGCCGCGGGCGCCCGCTCCGGAGCCTCGCTCTCGATCAGTTCCAGATCCGCCTCGCGCGCGGCGATCTCGCGCTCGGCCTGCTGCTCGAGCGTGGCGAGATCGGGGGCGGCCCCCTCCTCCGCTTCGCTCTTCGCTTCCGCTTCCGTCTTCGTTTCGGGCGGGGGCTTCGCTTCCGCCTCGGGCTTCGGTTCCGATTCGGGCTTGCTGGCGGGAGGCTGGTCCGCCGGCACCACCTCGGTCAGTTCCAGCACATCCTCCTCCTCGGCCTGCCCGCCCTTCGCCGCGGCCGCATCGGCCGGGGCTCCGCTCTTGCTGCCGGGCTCCTCGTCGCTGGCAATGATCTGGCGGATGGAGGACAGGATTTCCTCCATCGACGGTTCCTGTGGCTCCTTGCTCGCCGCCTTGCTGTCACTCATCTGTCTTCCTCCGCACCCCCGTTTCCTGCGCCTGCCGACCGTATCACCGGATGGCTGGGGCAAAACGCATTCACAGTCAACCGCAACGACAGTTCACTCCGGTTCGCCTGCTCGGGCCGACGGCCCGGGCGCGCCCACCGCCGGCGGCTCGGTGCCGAACCAGGCGCTGCGCACCTCGCGGTAGTAGGCCTCCTCGTCATAGAGCGCGACGTCGAGGCCGAGATCGCGGGCGGTGAGCCGGCCCATCGCCGCCAGCAGGCGGTAGCCGGAAAGCACCAGTTCGCGCTCGGCGTCGGTACGGGCGGTCTGGGCCTCGAACAGCTCCTGTTCGGCATCGAGCACGTCGAGCACGGTACGGGCACCGGTCCGCGCCTCTTCCCGCACCCCTTCCAGCGCCAACCTGGCGGCGTTCAGCCGTGTGGCCAGCGAATCCATGCGCGCGCGGGCGGTCTCCAGCCCTTCGAAGGCGGCGGTGATCGCCTCCCGCACCCGCCGCCGCGCATCCTCGAGGGCGAAGCGGCTGGCATGCGCCTGCTGGCGGCTGCGGCGGATGCGGGCATAGGCCCCGCCGCCCTGGTAGAGAGGCACGGTGAGGAGGGCGCCGATCGCCGCCTCGCTCTGATGGCCGCTGTCGAGATCGGGGTCGTTGGCGAAGGCCAGTTCGGCGCTGAGTGCCAGTTTCGGCCGCAGCAATGCGCGCGCCGCGGCCACGCCCTGTTCGGCACTCTCCAGCGCCATTCTCGCGGCACGCACCTGCGGATGGCCGTCGACGGCCTCGGCGGCAGTGGCCGGATCGCGGGGCAGATCGGCCGGCAGCACGGGCATCACCAGGGTTCCCGGGGGGTCGCCGATGACCCGGCGGTAGCTCGCACCCGAGGCACGCAGCCTGCCCGCCGCCCGCTGGCGCTCGGCGATGGCCGCGGCATAGCGGGTTTCCGCCTGGGAGACATCGGTGCGGGTCACCTGGCCGAAACGGTAGCGGTCGCGGACCGCCAGCAGGTACTGCTGCAGGCGCTGTTCGTTGGCCAGCGCCAGCTCGAGCACCGCCTGATCGCGAAGGACCGCAGTGAAGGCGGAGACCGCCTCCAGCAGCACCTCCTGCTCCAGCGCCTCGAGTCGGGCGCGCTCGGCGCGCACATCGAATTCGGCGCCGGCGATGCGCGCCGAGGTCTCGCCGCCGTCATAGAGCCGCTGCTCGAGGGTCAGCGACTGACGCAGGGTCTGCAGGGTGTCGCTGCCCTCGGCGCGGTCGAGCTGGCGCAGACTGGCGGCACTGCGCGCCTCGAGCTGCGGCCGCCGGGCGGCGCGGGCGATCGGCACGGTTTCGTCGACCCCGCGCAGCCGCGCCCGGGCGGCCTGCAGACGGGGATTCTCCAGATAGGTCTTGGCCAGGGCCAGCGCCAGCGGCACCTCGGCCCGCAGGGAAGCGGGCAGAAGCGAGACGAGAAGCGCGATCGAGCAGAGCCAGCGGGCCATGCGGCCAAGCTAGCACCATATCGCGTAACAGGCTAGTCGTGGGTGACGATATCAACCAGAGGGAGATGGCATCCCGTCAGAACGTGAAGCCCGGAGCAGGCACGAAGGCGGCCAGCGGCGGCACCCAGGCATCGAACGGGGTGAGCTTGCCGACGGCATCGCCGAAGCGCTCGAACACCGCCACCTTGCCGGCCGCCCCGTCGGTGAGCACGGTCACCAGGCGGCCGCCGTCGGCGAGCTGGTCGAGAAGGGTGCGGGGCACCTCCTGGACACCGCCGGCGATCAGGATGAGGTCGAAGGGAGCGAGCTGGGGCAGGCCCTCGCGGGGCCGGCCCGGCTGCAGCAGCACATTCTCGCAACCCAGCTCCAGCATCAGTTTCTCGATCGCCTCGCTGGCCGCCTCCTCCTCGACCAGCAGGAACACGGTGCCGGCGAGACGGGAGAGGACCGCGGCGCTGTAGCCGGTATCGCAGCCGATCACCAGCACCGCATCCTCGGAACGGACCTGGGCCGCCTCCAGCATCTTGGCCAGGGCCAGCGGTTCGATCAGCCGCCGGCCGTTGCCGAGATCGATATCCTCGTCGTGATAGGCGACCCCGCGCAGATGCTTGGGCAGAAAGAGCTCGCGCGGCACCTCGCCCATCGCCTCCAGCAGCCGCGGATCCTGGATCCGGTTGGGGCGGAGCTGGTTGGCGACCATGTTGGCGCGGGCACGGGCGAAATCCATCGGATCGATCTCCGCAGAGCTGACGCGAAGGGGCTGCCGGATCGCTGGCGCCCGCGCTTATACAGGGCC
>CAYYZI010000068.1:0-9160 GCA_964475675.1 uncultured Geminicoccaceae bacterium | reverse complement strand
GCACCCTGTTCAACATGGTCGGCTTCCAGACCAAGCTCCGTCATGGCGAACAGGTGCGCATCTTCCGCATGATCCCGGGGCTGGAGCAGGCACGCTTCGCCCGCCTCGGCGGCCTCCATCGCAACACCTTCCTCAACAGCCCACGCCTGCTCGACGCCGGCCTGCGCCTCCGCGACCGGCCGCATCTCCGCTTCGCCGGCCAGATCACCGGCGTCGAGGGCTATGTGGAGAGCGCGGCGATGGGCCTTCTGGCCGGGCTGTTCGCCGCCGCCGAGGCGCGCGGCGCCGGTCTCGCGCCACCGCCGCCCGAGACCGCGCACGGCGCCCTTCTGCACCATGTCACCGGCGGCGCCATGGCAGACAGCTTCCAGCCCATGAACGTCAATTTCGGGCTGTTCCCGCCGCTTGCGGAGAAGGCACCGAAACGGGAGCGCAAGAGCCTGATGGCAAAGCGGGCGCTGGCGGCGCTGGAGCGCTGGATTACAACCGAAGCGCGAATTCTCCCGGCTTCCGGCACCGCCGCGACAAGCAGCGGCGACGCGTGATCACGGCCGGCGCCCGGAGACTCCGCCGGACGGCCGCATACTAGATCTTGTTTCGCCCATCGGTTATGGCTACAAGACAGGGAGTGATGCACGGGCCGGACGTCCCTGGATGCCGGCGGAGAGACGAGGTGCAGCGAGAGGTGGCTTCCACCCCAGATCAGACCAGCCGAAGTCTCCCCTTCCAGGTCCGCGGCTCTCTCCAGACGGTGCTGGCGCTGCGCCTGCTCGATCCCGAGGATCCCGAATTCCTGGCCAAGTTGGTGGAGAAGATCGCCTATGCGCCCGATTTCTACCGGGACGCGCCGGTGGTCCTCGATCTCGCCGCGGTCACCGACCGCCAGCCCGTCGATCTGGTCGAGCTGAGCGAGGAGCTGCGCCGCCATCGCCTGGTGCCGGTGGGCGTGCAGAATGCGGCGCCGGCCTGGCTCGAGGAAGCCGAACGGGCGGGTCTGGCGGTGTTCGCCGCCGGCGGCGGAATGGCGGCGACCGCAGCCCGGGCGGTCACGCAGCCGCGTGCAGCGAGCCGCCGGGCGGCGGCGATGGTGGTGCGTGAGCCGGTCCGGGGCGGCCAGCAGGTGGTCGCCAGCGAGGGCGATCTGGTGGTCCTGGCGGCGGTCGGCCATGGTGCGGAGATCGCCGCTGCCGGGCACATCCATGTCTACGCCCCCTTGCGCGGCCGGGCCTATGCCGGCATCGAGGGAGACGAGAACGCCATGATCTTCTGCGACCAGCTCGATGCCGAGCTGGTGTCGATCGCCGGGGTCTATGTGGTCAACGAGGAGATCGACACGGCCCTCCTGGGACGCCGGGTGCGCATCTCCTGCATGGGCGATCATCTGCGCCTGGAACCGACCCCGTGACTTCGGATCCATCGGGTTCACCGCAACCGCTATAGGAGGTTCCCTTTGTCGAAAGTCATCGTCGTCACCTCCGGCAAAGGTGGAGTGGGCAAGACCACCAGCGCCGCCGCCCTGGCCACGGGGCTGGCCCAACGCGGCCACCGGACGGTGGTCATCGATTTCGATGTGGGGCTCAGGAACCTCGATCTGATCATGGGCTGCGAGCGCCGCGTCGTGTTCGATTTCGTCAATGTGATCAATGACGGGATCCGTCTCAACCAGGCGCTGATCAAGGACAAGCGGGTCGACAATCTGTTCATTCTGCCGACCTCGCAGACCCGCGACAAGGAGGCCCTCACCCGCGACGGGGTGGAGAAGGTCATCGCCGAGCTCCGCAAGGAATTCGCCTACATCATCTGCGACAGCCCGGCGGGCATCGAGAGGGGTGCGCAGATGGCCCTCTACTATGCCGACGAGGCGGTGGTGGTGACCAATCCCGAGGTGTCCTCGGTCCGCGACAGCGACCGCATCCTCGGCATCCTGAGCTCCAAGTCGCGCCGCGCCGAGATCGGCGAGGAACCCATCAAGCAGCATCTGCTGCTGACCCGCTACGACCTCGACCGGGTGCAGCGGGGCGACATGCTCAAGCTCGACGATGTGCTGGAAATCCTGGCCATCCCGGTACTCGGCGTGATCCCCAACGACCCGCTGGTGCTGCAGTGCTCCAACGTGGGCATGCCGGTCATCCTCGAGCCCAAGTCGCGGGCCGGCCAGGCCTATGGCGATGCGGTGGCACGCCTCCTCGGCGAGCAGCGCGAACTGCGCTTCACCCAGCCGCAGAAGCGCGGCCTGGTCGACTGGCTCCTGAGGAGAAGCGCGTGAGGCTGTTCGACTTCTTTCGCCTGACCCGGCGCAACCGCGGATCCGCGGAAACCGCGCGCCAGCGTCTCCAGGTGCTGGTGGCGCTCGATCGCAGCGGCGGTGGTGGTCCCGATTTCCTGCCGCTGCTGCAGCGGGAGCTCTTGGAGGTGATCCGCAAATATGTGGAGGTCGATCTCGATCGGGTGAAGGTCGAGCTCGAACGTGGCAACGGCTTCTCCACCCTCGAGGTCAATGTCGAGCTGCCGACCGAACATCTGGAGCGGCGCGCCGCGGTCTGAGGGCTTCGCTCAGATCCGCGGCGGCGGCACCTCGCGGCCCAGCCGCACCGCGGTGAGGCCGGGGGCGAGGCGGCGCGAGGGCATGATCAGCACGCAGTGATCGTAGGGCGTGCGCACCGGCTCGCCGCCATCGGTGGCGATCGTGGTACCGGCCTTCTCGATCACCTCCAGACCCTGGAAGCCGTCCTTGAAGACGAAGGGGCCGCGTCGCACGGTGATGGCGTGCGTGACCTCGATGAAGCGCTGCCGCCCCGCCCTGCGCGTCGGCGCCAGACGCATCGCCAGTTCGGCGTCGAGGATGTCGGTGGCGCGCAGGAAGTGCAGGCAGCCGGCCAGGGCCACGTCGATCGAATGGCGCGCCCAGTGCTGGCCGGCCTCGAGCAGGAGTGCCACCGGTTTCCTGCGGGGCTCGCCGAAGGCACCGAAATCGATCAGCCGCACCCCTCCGGGATGGCCGGCATCGGCCACCACGGTCGCCGGATAGCCCATCTGCCGCGCGAAACGCCGGGCTTTGCGGGTCAGCCCGCACAGCATCAGCGGTGCCGAGGCGGTCTGCATCGAGTGCAGGTCGAGGAGGAAATCCAGCGAACGGAAATGGGGCAGCAGCTCGCGGGCCCGCTGCAGCTCGACGGTTCTCGCCGGCCCTTCCAGGAGCTCGGCCTTCCACAGCCGGTTCATGTCCTCCTCGAGATAGCGCGAAGCCGTGGGATCGGCCGGATCGAAGCGAGAAAAGGCCTCGATGTTGGCGAAAGACAGGCTGAGACGGCCATGCTGCGGCCGCAGCCCGAGCTCGAGCAGCCGCACCAGCGCCCAGGCTCCCGACAGCTCGTTGCCGTGGGTCAGGGCGTTGATCCCCACATGCGGGCCGGGGCGGCCGCTGTCGAAGCACCAGACATAGGGGATGCCGGCATTGCCCTCGCGATAGGGCGAGAGATCGGGCGGAGCGATTTCGACGCGCGGCGGCCTCACTGCAGCTCCTGCCGTACCAGGATGTCGAGAAAACCGAGGCAGCGCTCGAGCTGGTCGAGGGCCACATGCTCGTCCGGCTTGTGGGCGCAGGCGATGTCCCCGGGACCGCACACCAGGGCGGGAATGCCGACGCGGGCGAAATGGCCGGCCTCGGTGCCGAAGGACAGCTTCACCGGCGGGCCGGGCTCGGCCAGCCGGCGGCAGAGGCGCCCGAACGGCGTGTCCAGATCGGCTTGCAGTCCCGGATAGGCCATGATCGTTTCGAAGGTGACGGTCGCTTCCGGCGCCTGCGCCTGCAGTCGCGGCAGCACCACCGTCTCGGCATGGGCCTTCAGGCGCTGCGCACAGGCTTCCGGCTCCTCTCCGGGCAGGGTGCGGAATTCGCAGACGAAACTGCAGCGGTTGGGGACGATATTGAGCTGGCTGCCGCCTTCGACGAGCCCCACATTGGCGGTGGTGAAGGCAGGGTCGAAACCTTCCGCGTGCGGCCCCTCGGCGGCCAGGCGTTCGGCCTCGCGGGCGATCCAGGCGATGAGTTCGGCGGCGGCGAAAATGGCGTTGGCGCCGAGCTGCGGCAGGCCCGAATGCGCTTCCCTGCCATGCACCGTGCAGCGCAGGCCGATCTTGCCCTTGTGGGCATCGGCGATGCGCATGCCGGTGGGCTCGCCCACCACGCAGCCGAGCGGCGGCGCGGCGCAAGCCTGCAGCGCCTCGATCAATGCGGGCACGCCCTTGCAGCCGACCTCCTCGTCGTAGGAGAAGGCGAGGATCAGCGGCTGCGGCAGGGGGATCGCGGCGACGGCTTCGGCGACCGCCAGCATGCAGGCCAGAAAGCCCTTCATGTCGGCGCTGCCGCGACCGTACACGCGGCCGTCGCGCAGTATCGCCCGGAAGGGATCGCTGCTCCAGTTCTGGCCGGCCACCGGCACCACGTCGGTATGGCCGGAAAGGACGATGCCGGGACGCTCCAACGGCCCCAGGAATGCCAGCAGATTGGCTTTCTCGCCGCCAGCGTCGGGCAACCGCCGGCAGGGGATCGCCGCTTCTGCCAGCACCGCCTCCAGATAGGCCACGAGTGCCAGGTTGGAATTGCAGCTCACCGTGTCGAAGGCGATCAGCCGTTCGAGGTGCAGGAGGGCGCGGTCGAGCAGGGGGTGCTGCATGAAGGTCCAGGCACTGCCGAAGTCGGGAGCGGCACTATAGGCGGAGCCCGTCTGCTTGTCATGACGGCAGGGCCGGCGCCGACGATTGCGCAGGTGAGGCGACAAGGGCACCGGCAATCCCTATATTGAACGGCGAACGGGTCCTACTCCACCCCTCACGGAGCCTGTGTCATGCCAAGCCTGCGTACCTTTGCCCTGCCTGCCATCCTCGCCCTGAGCCTGTCGCTGGCGGGTTGTGCCACGCCCGACAGCAAGACGGCGGAGCGGGTCGCGACCGGTGCCGCGGTGGGCGCTGCCGGCGGCGCCGTGGTGGGCGCCGTTACCGGCGGCTTCCTCCACAAGACGGTGCTCGGCGCGGCGGCGGGCGCTGCCGGTGCCATGGTCTACGACCAGATCCAGAAGAACAAGGAGAGGGACTGACCGTCGAGGCCCTCAGCCTCGCGGCGGCCGGCGGTCGAGCATTCCCCAGGCGAGGAGCCGCAGCGGCAGCAGCGGATCGCCATGCGCCGACAGGCGGCCCGGCTCCAGGCCGGCACGCTCGAGCGAGCGCAGCCGGCGCATGGCCAGGCGGGCCAGGAGACGGGCCGGCAGATCCAGCTTCCTCCATTCGGGAGCGGCCAGGCCGCGTAGCCTGTCGCGCGTCCGTTCCAGGGCGGCGGCAGCCAGCGCCTCGCGCGCTTGCCTTCCTTCCTCGGGCAGCAGGGTGATGCCGCTGCGCGCACGGTGCGATACGGTCCGCAGCAGACCGAGGATGCCGTAGGCCGTGCCGATGCGCTCCGCCAGGGCCACGGCATCCTCCCGGCCGCCGGTGAGCAGATCGGTCAGCAGCCGCTGGAGAAGCCCGGAAGTACGGGTGGCGTATTCCTCGAGCTCGGCGAGACCGGCCAGCGATCCGCTCTCGAACAGCCCTTCATGGGCGGCCAGCAGCTCGCTCAGGACGGCGGCTGAAATCCGCCCCTCGACCAGTGCCGGGACCAGCAGGTCGAGGGCCGGATGCGCCCCTCCCCGGCCGGCAGCCGCATGCCCGATCTGTTCGCGCCACCACTGGTAGCGCACCAGACCGGCCATCGGCTCGGTCACGAGTTCGGGAATGCGGGCCAGCTCGGCATTGAGCAGAACGAGAGCGGCCAGGGTCGGGCGGAGCTCGGCCGGAGTGAACAGACAGGCCAGCAAGCGGTCGCGATCGTATCTTCGCGCCAGATCGAGGACGAGTTTCGCCCGGGTCTCGCTGTCGGCCATCTCCGTCCTTTCGGCTGCCACCGCCGGCCTTCGGGCCTTGCGCCGCCCGCCCGGCCGGATTAGAGCGAGCGTGCCGCTGGCGGTGCGGACGAAGGCCTCTTTGCACGCATGTTCGTCCGGGACCGATCCCATCCGGCGGCGGGGAATAGCACACCCCGGGGATCACAGCATAGCGACGAGGAAGCCATGTCGTTCGAACTGCCCGATCTGCCCTACGCCTACGACGCACTCGAACCCTACATTTCCTCGCAGACCATGCATCTGCACCACGACAAGCACCATCAGGCCTATGTCACCAATCTCAACAACCTGATCGAGGGCACCGACCTCGAGGGCAAGAGCCTCGAGGACATCATCGTCACCTGCTGGCAGGATCCGGCCAAGGAGGGGATCTTCAACAATGCCGGCCAGCACTGGAACCACACCCTGTTCTGGCGGGTGATGAAGAAGGGTGGCGGCGGTGCCCCCGGCGGCGAGCTCCAGCGCCGCATCGAGGACGCCTTCGGCTCCTTCGAGAGCTTCCGCGAGAAGTTCAAGGAAGCGGCGGTGACCGTGTTCGGTTCCGGCTGGGGCTGGCTGGCCGTGGACGGCGACGAGCTCAAGGTCCTGAAGACACCGAACGGGGTCAACCCGATCGTCCACGGCATGGTGCCGATCCTGGGTATCGACGTCTGGGAACACGCCTATTATCTGGACTACCAGAACCGGCGTCCGGAATATGTCGCCGCCTTCCTCAATCACCTGGTCAACTGGGAGGTGGTCGAGGAGGAGCTGCACAAGGCGCTGGCCTGATCCGTCGGTTGGTGCGGGGCCGCCCGGGGTGGTCTCGATGCCGCGGTTGCGAGGAGAGCGATCCATGCCTATCGGCTTCAGACGCTTTGGCAGCGTCGTCGTCATGATCCTGTTTCTGGGCAGCTGTGCCGCCGTCACCACCTCGATCGAGAAGAAGGATCTCGACGTGCAGGTGAAGATGAGCGACTCGATCTTCCTCGACCCGCTGCCACCCCAGGCCCGCACCGTCTATGTCGAGGTCCGCAACAGCTCCGACCGGCCGGATTTCGATCTGGCCGCCGCCGTGCGCCAGAGTCTCTCGGCGCGCGGCTACCGGGTGGTGGATGATCCCGACGCCGCCAACATCATCATTCAGGCCAACGTCCTGCAGGTGGGCCGCACCTCCAAATCCGCCGCCGAGAAGGCTCTCGGCGGCGGCTTCGGCGGCGCCCTCGGCGGGGCCGCGGTGGGCGGTGCGGTCGGCTATGGGCTCGGCAAGGCCGGCGGCAACGACACGCTGCTGACCCTGGGCGGGGCGCTGGCCGGGGCCGCCATCGCCAGCGTCGCCAATGCTTCGGTGCAGGACGTCACCTATACCGTGATCACCGATGTGCAGATCTCCGAGCGGACACGCAATGGCGAGCTGGTGAGCCAGAGCGAGGCCGCGAACCTGCCGCAGGGAAGCAGTGGCTCGATTTCCCAGTCGAGCAGCACCACCACCGAGTGGAAACGCTACCGCACGCGCATCGTCGGCACCGCCAACAAGGCCAACCTCACCTACGAGGAGGCGGCGCCGGTGCTGGTCGAACGCATGACCCAGGTGATGTCGAACATGCTCTAAGCGATCCCCGGCAGGCGGGCGGTCGCCCGTCAGCCGGGCTCGCCGGTCTCCGGCAGGGCGATCAGCGCCGCCGCCACCCTGCGGCCCTCGGCCAGCAGCAGGTTGAAGGTACGGCAGGCGGCCGGCGTGGCCATCAGCTCGTAGCTCAGCCGCCACTCCGCCAGGGTTCGCAGTACCGTCGCATCGGGCACCACGAAACTGGTGCCCAGCCCCAGGAGCAGCAGATCGAGCGGCGGGTCGCAAACGCGGAAGCGCTCGAGATGCCGAGCCTCCAGCGCGGCGGCATCGCTCACCTCCCAGCCCTCGACACGATCCGCGAAGACCGCCACCGACCCCCGCAGCCGGCGCCCGGACACGGTGAAGCCGCCGGGTCGGTAGCTCTGGATTTCCTGCTGCTCCGGGGGTCGCGAAACGCCTACCAGATGCATCTTCGCCCTCAGGGTGCTGCGGGCGCAGCACCCTCCTTCGCCAGAACCGCACGCAGATTGAAATATATCAGGACCGGCGCGGCGATGTAGATGCTGGAATAGGTGCCGACCACCACGCCCCAGATCATGGCGAAGGTGAAGTCGCGGATCACCGCACCGCCGAAGAAGAACAGGGCGAACAGTGCCAGCAGCGTGGTCAGCGAGGTCATCAGGGTTCGCGACAGGGTCTCGTTGAGGCTGCGATCGATCACCTCCTCGAGTTTCAACGCCTTGTAACGCCGGAGATTCTCGCGGATCCGATCGTACACCACCACGGTGTCGTTGAGCGAATAGCCGACGATGGTCAGGATCGCCGCCACCGTCGACAGGTTGAACTCCAGACCGAGGATGGCGAACACGCCGATGGTGGTCGCCACGTCATGGAGCAGGGCGAACACGGCGCCGGCCCCGAACTGCCATTCGAAGCGGAACCAGATGTAGACCAGTACCAGGCCGACGGCCAGCAGCACCGCCATGATGCCGTTCCTGAGCAGCTCCTTGCTGACCTTGGGGCCGACATACTCGGCGCGGCGGAATTCCACGTCCTCGCCGAATTCCTGCACCAGCCGCTGCTTGACCAGCTCGATCGCCTTCTGCTGCTGGGCGGCATCGCCTTCCTGGCGTTCGATGCGGATCAGCACCTCGCGCTCGTCGCCGAAGGTCTGGAGCTGCACCTGGCCGAGGCCGAGATCGCCCAGGGACTTGCGCATGGTCGCCAGATCCGCGGGCCCCGGCATGCGCACTTCGAGGAGCGTGCCGCCACGGAAATCGATACCGAAGTTCAGCCCGAGGATGGCGACCGCGATCATCGACAGAACAATGACCACGATCGATCCCCACAGGCACACCACCCGGTGGCTCATGAAACTGATGGCGGTCTTGTCCGGGATCAGCCGAAAACGGCGCATCGCGAGAGCCCTCTCAAAGCGGGATGGTCTTGGGACGGGTCCGGCTGTACCAGAACCATACCACCACCCGGGTCAGCATGACGGCGGTGAACAGGGTGGTCAGCACGCCGATCGACAGGGTGACGGCGAAGCCCTTGACCGGCCCGGTACCGAACTGGAACAGGACGAGCGCGGCGATCAGGGTGGTCAGGTTGGCATCGATGACCGCCCGCAGCGCCTGCTTGAAGCCGGTATCGATGGCCGCGATCGGCGATTTCC
>CAYYZI010000067.1:0-9174 GCA_964475675.1 uncultured Geminicoccaceae bacterium | reverse complement strand
AACGACATGTTGAACGAGCTCATGCAGGTCAGCCGATAAGTGACTCCGTCGGGTACGACGAACGGGTATTTACCACAATGATTAGGGCTCCTTTAAGAGGTGGCGTGTAGATGAGTGCCGTGTCGCGAACCAACGAACCGGTTGGAGAAACCAACGGGAGTTGCCTCATGTCGGATGTGGAAACGCGCCCCAGCACCACGATCATCGGCCCCAGCGGGCGGCCGCTCAGTCTCGACAGCCTGCCGCCGGCGGACACCCGGCGCTGGGTGGCCCGCCGCAAGGCCGAGGTGGTGGCCGCCGTGCGCGGCGGTCTGCTGTCTTTCGAGGAGGCCTGCACCCGCTACAACCTGACCCCCGAGGAGTTCTCTTCCTGGGAACGGGCGATCGATCGCCACGGGCTCAACGGCCTGCGGGTGACCCGGCTGCAGGAGTTCCGCGGCTGAGGAGGGCCGGGGCCTTGGCGAAAAGAGTAGCCTCGCGTTAACCTCCTGTTCACCAGACCGGCGCTATGGTCCCGCTGTTCCCAATCATCGGGTCCGGAAGAGCGGTCTGATCATGGCGCAGGAAATCGAAGCGGTCACCTCCCCGGCGACACTCGCCGCCGGCGAGCGATCGGCCCGGGGGCTGGCCGCGTTCCTGGCCCAGCTGCAGGCGCTGGGACCGGGTAGGATCCTCGCCCTCGGTCTGGTCGCGGCCGGCCTGCTCGGCCTTCTGGCCTTCATCGCCTTTCGTGCCGTCGAGCCCCGCTACGGATTGCTGTTCGGCGGTCTCCAGCCGGCCGACGCGGCCGCTCTGGTGGACCGTCTCGAGGCACTGGGGACACCCTATCGCCTGAACGATGCCGGCGATGCGGTGATGGTGCCGGCGGACGAGGTCGGCCGGCTGCGCATGACCCTCGCCCAGGACGGCATGCCGACCGGCGAGGTGGTCGGCTACGAGCTGTTCGACGGGGCCAACGGCTTCACCACCACCGATTTTCTCGCCAATGTCAATCTCCGCCGGGCGCTGGAGGGCGAGCTCGCCAGGACCATCGCCAGCCTGCGCGAGGTGCGGGCGGCGCGGGTGCACCTCGTGCAGCCGCAGCGACGCCTGTTTCAGCGGGAAGGCGCTCCGCCGAGCGCTTCGGTGCTGCTGACCCTCGCCGGCGGCGCCAGCCTCGGCCGCCGCCAGGTGGAGGGAGTGCGCTACCTGGTGGCCAGTGCGGTGCCGGGTCTCGACGCCTCGCGGGTCACGGTGATGGACGATCGCGGCGACCTCCTGGCCCGGGCCGAGGACGGCTCGGATTCCTTCCTGCTGGATCGGACCGAAGAGTATCGCCGCGCCTACGAGGAGCAGCTGCGGCAGAAGCTCGTGGCCCTGCTCGAGCGCAGCATCGGGCCCGGCCGCGTCGATGCCCAGGTCACCGCCGAGCTGGATTTCGACGAGGTCTCGGTCACCGAGGAGCTGTACGATCCTCAGGGGCAGGTGGTGCGCAGTACCCGGACCACCGAGGAAACCAGCAAGCGCAACGAGGCCAACACCAACGGCGCGGTCTCGGTTGGCAACAACCTGCCGGCAGCCCAGGCCGGCGCTGCTGCCGGCCCGACCAGCCAGGAGCAGGTCGACCGCAACGAGGAGACCGTCAACTACGAGATCTCACGCAAGCAGCGCACCCAGCGCAAGCGGGGCGGCACCGTGCGCCGGCTGTTCGTGGCCGTGCAGGTGGACGGAACCTATGTCGAGGACGGCAACGGCAAGCAGGTCTTCAAGCCGCGCCAGCCGGAGGAGCTCGCCCAGCTCGAGGCCCTGGCCCGCAGTGCGGTGGGCATCGACGAGGAGCGCGGTGACCGCATCGAGATCGTCAGCCGCCCGTTCGTCCAGCCGGAAGCGGTGCCGGTGACCGAGCCCGGCCTGCTGGCCTCGCTGACCGAACGCTACGGACGCTACCTCGAATCGGCGCTCTGGCTGCTGTTCGGAACCATGGTCCTGCTGTTCGGCGTGCGCCCCCTTCTGGCCCGTCTGCTGCCTTCCCCCGGACCGGCGCCGATCCGCCCGGGCATGACCGCCGTGATCCAGGGTGCGGACGGCAAGCCGCTGCTGGTACATGGGGCCAGCGGCACCATGGTCACGGTGGACGAGCGGGGCCAGCCGGTGGTGATGCACAGCGAGCCGGCGGGCAGCGCCGCTCCTGCGGGCGCCACGCCGGGCGCCGGCACCCCCTCCCGGTCCGAGGACGGCGTCTCCCGGCCGCCGCAGGAAGCCGCCGATGACGGCCACGAGCTGGTCGACCTCGACAAGGTGGCCGGCAAGGTCCGCGCCTCGCTGGTCAACGAGGTCGCCGACATTCTCGAGCGCTATCCGGAAGAGGCCGTCCGCGTCATTCGCGGCTGGCTGCACGGCTGAGGCGGGAAACGGAGATGGCACAGCAGCTTCGCTACGAAAAGCTCACCGGACCCGAGAAGGCGGGGATCCTGATGCTGGCGGTGAACGAGGATCACGCGGCGCGGATCTTCAAGCTGCTGGATATCGAGGAGGTCAAGGACGTCTCGCAGACGATGTCCCTGATGGGCCGCATCGACAGCGACATCGTCGAGAAGGTGATCCGCGAGTTCGCCGACGGGCTGGCCAACACGGGCGGCGTGGTCGGCTCCTACGAGACCACCGAGAAACTGCTCAGGCAGGTGCTCGACCCGGAGACCGTGGAAGGCATCATGGAGGAGATCCGCGGTCCCGCCGGCCGGACGGTCTGGGAGAAGCTGTGCAACGTCAACGAAACGGTTCTCGCCTCCTATCTCAAGAACGAGTATCCGCAGACCGTCGCCGTCGTCCTCTCCCGCCTCGAAATGGCCCATGCCGCGCGGGTTCTCGCCAATCTCCCGGAAGACTTCGCCATCGAGGTCATCATGCGCATGCTCAACATGGAGGTGGTGCAGAAGGACATTCTCAACGACCTCGAGCGCACCCTGCGGGCCGAGTTCATGACCAACCTGGCGCGCACCAGCCGCCGCGACAATTACGAGATGATGGCCGAAATCTTCAATTACCTCGATTCGGCCACCGAGAGCCGCTACATGGCCGCGCTCGAGGAGCGCAACCGCGAGATCGCCGACCGCGTCAAGTCGCTGATGTTCACCTTCGAGGATCTCGCCCGGCTCGATTCGAGCGGCATCCAGACCCTCATCCGCAACGCCGGCAACGACCGCATCGCGGTGGCCCTCAAGGGCGCCAGCGAATCGTTGCGCGAGGTCTTCTTCGCCAACATGTCCGAGCGCGCCGGCAAGATCCTCAAGGAGGACATGGCGGCGATGGGTCCGGTGCGGCTGCGCGACGTCGAGGAAGCCCAGCAGTATCTCGTCAACATGGCCAAGGAGCTGGCGGCGGCGGGCGAGATCATGCTGCTCGATGGCAAGGACGATGAGCTCATCTACTGAAGCCGCGGAGCGGCCCTTCGAGCCGGTACGGTTCGCCGCCCGCGGGGGCGATTCCGGCACCGGGCGCGCGCGCCTCGCCAGCGCGCCCTGGGGCGAACTCGCCGCCGACACGGTGGAGCAGGGGGACGGCCGGGAGCCGCCGCCGGCGACCGGGTGCCGGGAGCCGGCCGAGGACGCGGCCGCGGAGGCTTCCGCCATCCTGTTCGACGAGGACGAACTGGCCCGCGTCTGCGCCGGGGTGGCCTGGCAGGCGCGAAGCGCCGAGCGGGAAGTGGCACGGCGGCGGGAAGCGGAGGCACGAACCGCGGCCCTGGCGGCATTCGAGGCACGGCTGGAGGCGCTGGCCGCGAGTGATGATCGCGCCTGGGCCGCGCTCGAACGCCAGCTCGCCGAGGTGGTCTACCGCCTCGCCGCGGCGGCGGTTCCGGCCCTCGTCGCGCGTCTCGAGAGGCAGGAGGTGCTGATGGCGGTGACCGACCTGCTGGCCCGTCTCGGTCCCGAGGAGGAGCTGCAGATCCGCGTCCATCCCGGGCTCGCCGAGGATCTCTCGCGGCGGCTCGCCGCCAGCTCGGGCACCGCCGGCGGGGCGATCCGCTGGCAGGTGGTGGCCGAGGAGGGGATGGCCCCCGGCGATTTCCGGATCGAGCGGCGCCACGGCTTCGTCGAGCGCCGGGCGGAGGACATCTGCAGCCAGATCCTGGCGGCCGTGGAGGCCGTCCTGACCGTACCGGCGGCGGGCGATGACGGCGCCGCAGCCACCACCGAGGCCGTGCATTCAGCAAGGGAGCAGCAAACATGAGCGAGCAAGGCGAAAACCCGGCCCAGCCGGCCGAAACCGCGCCGGCCGTGCAGTCGTCGCCGGCGCCGGAGAGCGAGGAGGGCGCGGTCTCCGCGGCGTCTGCCACCGGTCCTCAGCGCCTGACGGCGGTCTACGAGGTGCCGGTGCAGATCAGCGCCGTGCTCGGCCGCGCCTCGATGCCCGTCGGCCAGCTGCTGCGGCTGGGACGCGGCGCAGTCGTCGAGCTCGACCGCAAGGTGGGCGAGCCGGTCGATGTCTATGTCAACAACCGGCTGATCGCCCGCGGCGAGGTGATGATCGTCGACGACCATCTGGGCATCACCATGACGGAAATCATCAAGAGCGAACAATAGCATGAAGTCGGTGCTGCCGCTCCGACGCCGGACACTGGCGCCGGGCCGGGGGATCGAGTTCGGTACCCTGGCCGGGCTGCTCGCGACCTTCGGCCTGCTGGGCGCGGCGATCGCGCTCGATGCCAGCTGGCGAGCCTTTCTCGACCCGGCCGCGCTGCTCATCGTGATCGGCGGGACGGCGGCCGTAGCGATGACCGCCTTCGGCCCGGCCGAACTCGTTCGGGCGGCCCGGATCACGGTCCGGCTGGCGGGACCGCCGCGCCTGCCCGAGGCCGCCGAACATGCCGGTTGGCTGCTCGAGCTCGCCCATGCGGTGCGCCGCGACGGGCTGGTCTCTCTCGAGCCGCGGATCGCGGCCTATGCCGGCCGTCCGGTGCTGGCCCGGGGACTGCTCTATCTCCTGGAGGGTCGGTCCCTCGACCAGTTGCAACCGCTTCTGCAGCGGGAGCGCCAGCGTCTGCTGGAGCCGTTCCTCGCCGCCGAGGCGCTGTTGCGGCGCGCCGCCGAGACCGCCCCCGCCATGGGCCTCATGGGTACCCTGATCGGCCTCGTCGAGATGCTCGCCCAGCTCGAGAGCCCGGAGAGCATCGGTCCGGCGATGGCGGTGGCGCTGCTCACCACCTTCTACGGCGCCCTGCTGGCGCACGCCCTGCTGACGCCACTCGCCGACAAGCTCGCCCGCCATGCCGAGGCCCAGGCGAGGCTGGCGCAGATGGAGGGGCTGGCGGTGTTTTCCTTCGCTCGGGGCGAGAACCCGCGCTACCTGGCCACGGCCCTCGACAGCTGCCTGCCGGTGTCCCGGCAGCTCGGTGAAAGCGACGGATCCGTAAGGAAATCTTAACCAAGACCGGCCCATCATGCGGCCGGTGGAAGATCGCCTGTCGGCTCTGTTCTCGGAGAATGTCAAGCATGCGGCTGTTGATCGTGGGCGAACATGCCAGGGAGGTTGTCGAGGCCAGCCGGATTGCCGCGGGTCGCGGCGCCGAGGTCCGCCAGGTGCCGGATATCGAGCAGGCCCTGCGCAGCCTGCGGGCGGGCAAGGGAGCCGATCTGCTGCTGGTGGAGGTCGGCCTCGACATCCGGCAGATGATCGATCGCCTGCTGCAGGAGCGGATCTGCGTGCCGGTAGTGGCCTACGGGGTCGATGCCGAGCCGCGTGCCGCGGTCGCTGCCATCCGCGCCGGTGCCCGCGAATTCATTCCCCTGCCGCCCGACAGCGAACTCATCGCCGCCGTTCTCGAGGCGGTCAGCGACAGCGGCCGCGCGCTGATCGTCGAGGACCCGGCGATGCTCGAGACATTGCGCCTCGCCCGCCGCTACGCGCCGGCCGATGCCAGCGTGCTGATCACCGGCGAGAGCGGCACCGGCAAGGAGATGCTGGCCCGCTTCCTGCACGCCAACAGCCGCCGCGCCGACGGGCCCTTCGTCTCCGTCAATTGCGCGGCGATCCCGGAGAACCTGCTCGAGTCGGAACTGTTCGGCCACGAGAAGGGGGCCTTCACCGGTGCTGTTGCACGCCGCATCGGCAAGTTCGAGGAGGCCAGCGGCGGCACCCTGCTGCTCGACGAGATCAGCGAGATGGACACCCGCCTGCAGGCCAAGCTGCTGCGCGCCATCCAGGAACGCGAGATCGACCGGGTGGGCGGCAGCAGCCCGGTGCGCATCGACATCCGGGTGATCGCCACCAGCAATCGCGATCTCGAGCAGGCGGTGGCCGACGGGGCCTTTCGCGAGGATCTCTATTTCCGGCTCAACGTGCTCAGCCTGCGCCTGCCGCCGCTGCGCGAGCGGCCGGGCGACATCGCCGCACTGGCCCGGCATTTCGCGCGCAAGCACGCCATCGCCAACGGCCTGCCCGAGCGGCCGCTGACCGCCGAGGCACTGGCCCGCCTGCGTGCCCATCACTGGCGCGGCAATGTGCGCGAGCTCGAGAACTGCATCCACCGGGCGGTGCTGCTGGCCGCGGGCGAGGTGATCGACGCCGCGGCCATCGACCTGCGGGCACCGCCCGCCGCGGCCACCGCCGGGCCCGTGCCCGGCAATCCGCCGGCGGTCGGTCGCACCGTCGCCGAGATGGAGCGCGACCTCATCCTGCAGACCCTCCAGCACACGCTCGGCAACCGCACCCGGGCCGCCAGCATTCTCGGCATCTCCATCCGCACGCTGCGCAACAGGCTCCGGCAGTACAGCGAAGCCGGGCTGGCGGTGCCGCCGGCGGCCCATGTCTGATCCGTCCCGCCGGGTGAAGGAGGATCCGCGCCATGGCTGATGCGAGCTCGCAGGCGGCCCGCGTCTGGCTGCCGCTGCTGCGCAAGGGCCTCGAGCAGAAGGACGTGCTGCTGGGGCTCGGCGTGGTCGGCATCCTGGCCGTGCTCATCCTGCCGATCCCGACCGCGCTTCTGGATGTGCTGCTGGCCCTGTCGATCACCTTCTCGGTGCTGGTGCTGATGACCTCGATCTTCATCACCAACGCCCTGGAGTTCAGCGCCTTTCCTTCGGTGCTGCTGATCGCCACCATGCTGCGCCTGTCGCTGAACCTGGCCTCCACCCGCCTGATCCTCGCCGAGGGTCACCAGGGACCGGCCGCCGCCGGTCGCGTGATCGAGGCCTTCGGCGGCTTCATCATGCAGGGCAATTTCCTGATCGGGCTGATCGTCTTCGCCATTCTGGTGATCGTCAATTTCGTGGTGATCACCAAGGGGTCGGGCCGGATCGCCGAGGTGGCCGCGCGCTTCACCCTCGATGCCATGCCCGGCAAGCAGATGGCCATCGATGCCGACCTCTCGGCGGGGTTGATCGACGAGGCGACGGCACGGGCGCGCCGCAGCCAGCTCGAGGAGGAGAGCGCCTTCTACGGGGCGATGGACGGCGCCGCCAAGTTCGTCCGCGGCGATGCCGTCGCCGGGCTGCTGATCACCGCCATCAATCTGGTCGGCGGCCTGCTGATCGGCGTCGGCCAGATGGGGGTGAGCTTCGCCGAGGCGGCGCGCAGCTACACCGTGCTGACCGTCGGCGACGGGCTGGTCTCCCAGATCCCCGCCCTGATCGTGTCGATGGCCGCCGGCATGCTGGTCTCCAAGGCCGGGGTCAAGGGCCGCACCGACGAGGCCCTGTTCGGGCAGCTCAGCGCCCATCCCAAGGCACTCGGGGTGACCGCCGGGCTGATGCTGGTGCTGGCCGGCGTGCCCGGTCTGCCGGCCTTGCCCTTTCTGCTGCTCTCGGGCATGGCCGGCGGCCTCGCCTGGCGCATGCACAGCCGGACCGCAGTTCCGGCCAGGACCGAGGAGACGCCCGAACGGCCGGCCGCGGAACCGGCGGAGCAGAGTGCGCTGGAGGCGCTGCCCATCGATCCCGTGCGGCTCGAGCTCGGCTACGGGCTGCTGGCGCTCATCGGCGAGGGCCAGTCGGCCCAGCTCCCGGACCAGATCAAGGCGCTGCGCCGCCAGCTCGCCAGCGAACTCGGCTTTCTGATGCCGCCGGTGCGCATCCAGGACAATATCCAGCTTCCGGCCAATACCTATCTGGTACGGATCAAGGAGCTGGAGGCCGGCCGCGGCGAGGTCCGCCCGGCCATGCTGCTGGTGATGGATCCCAAGGGCGAACCGGTCGAGCTGCCGGGCGAGGAAACCACCGAGCCGACCTTCGGCCTGGCCGCCAAATGGGTGAGCCCGCGCCACCGCGACGAGGCCCTGCTGCGCGGCTATACGGTGGTCGATCCGGCAACCGTGGTGACCACCCACCTGACCGAGATCATCAAGGACAACCTCGCCGAGCTGCTGACCTTCGCCGAGACGCAGAAGCTGCTCGACAGCCTCGGCGAGGAGTACCGGAAGCTGCTGACCGATCTGGTGCCGGCCCGAATCAGCGCCACCGGCATTCAACGGGTCCTCCAGGCGCTGCTCGCCGAACGCGTCTCCATCCGTGACCTGCCGCTCATCCTCGAGGCCATCGGCGAGGCGGTCGCGCATACCCAGAACATCCTGTTCATCACCGAACATGTACGCGCCCGCCTCGCCCGGCAGATCAGCCACGCCTGTACCGGCCCCGGCGGCTACATCCCGATCCTCACCCTCTCGCCGGAATGGGAGGAGCGCTTCCACGGTGCGCTGGCGGGCGAGGGCGAGGAGCGGGTGCTCAACATGGCTCCGGCCCAGCTCCAGGAGTTCATCGCCAGCCTGCGCGACGCCTTCGAGCGGGTGGCGATGCAGGGCGAGCTGCCGGTGCTGGTCACCTCTCCGGGGGTGCGTCCCTATGTGCGCTCGGTGGTCGAGCGGTTCCGGCCCAGCGCGGTGGTTCTGTCGCAGAACGAGATCCACCCCAAGGCCAAGATCCGCACGCTGGGATCGGTGTAGACGATGCGCCTGCGGGTCTTCGAGGCGCCCACCAGCCAGCAGGCACTGGCCCGCATGCGCGAAGCGCTGGGGCCGGACGCCATCGTCGTCGCCAGCCGGGATGTCGAGGGCGGGGTGTGCATCACCGCTGCCGTCGAGACCCATGATCCCGACCTGCGGGACATGCTGCGGCCGGTCGCCGACAATGCGGTGACGGGCCGGATCGATTTCCAGGTCTTGGGCCTTGTTTTCTACTCCCAGTTTTTGTTGTTGGGATAGTC
>CAYYZI010000066.1:0-9179 GCA_964475675.1 uncultured Geminicoccaceae bacterium | reverse complement strand
CTGCCGCTTCCAGTGTTGCTCCAGTGCAACAAGAAGTTAGAAATATCCCTTCCAGTCGATGAGAAAGGCACAGGCCTCGAGGGCGGCCCGGCGATGGGCGCTGGCGGTGGCTACCAGCACGATGGGCTCGCCCGGCTCCATCCGCCCGTAGCGGTGGATGACGAGACAATCCAGAAGCGGCCAGCGCCGCCGCGCCTCGGCCTCGATCCGGGCGAGCTGGCGCTCGGTCATGCCCGGATAATGCTCCAGGGTCATCGCCCGGATCCGCACATCCCCTGCCCGATCGCGCACCCGCCCGACGAAACTGGCGATGCCGCCCACGTCCTGGCGATCGGCGGCGAAGCGCGCGATCTCGGTGGCCGGATCGAAGGGCTCGCCGAGCACCCGGATCATGCCCTCAGCCTCCGGTCACCGGCGGGAAGAAGGCGACTTCGTCCTCGCGCCCGAGCGGGGTGTCGTCCTCGGCATATTCCTGATTGACGGCACAGCGCACCACCCCCGTCGCCGCCAGGGTTTCGGCGAAACGCGGATGGCGGCTGCCCAGCCACCGTTTGAGATCGGCCACCGTCCGCACCTCCGCCGGCGGCTCCACCTCTTCCTCGGCGAGCCCGGTGCGCTGCCGCAGCCAGGCGAAATAGCGTATTCTCATGGTCGCTTCCCGCAGCCTCCGCCACTCAGCCTTTCCAGGTCACGCTTTCCGCGGGGCCGACCTCGGCCGCCTTGTCGCTTTTCATCATGTGCCCGAGACCGGCACGCAGATAGTCGTAGCCGGTGACCAGGGTGAGAATGGCGGCGGCCCACAGACCCCACCAGCCGATCGCCTCGAGCGGCAGCCAGGCCGGGCCGGCATCGCCGACCAGCAGAAAGCCGATGGCGATCATCTGCACCGCCGTCTTCCATTTGGCGAGGCGGCTCACCGGCAGGCCGACGCTGACCTCGGCCATGTACTCCCGCAGCCCCGACACGGTGATCTCGCGCAGCACGATGACCAGCGCCGGCAGCAGCGGAGCACGGTCGAAGCCCACCAGCATCACCACCGTCGCCGCCACCAGCAGCTTGTCGGCGACCGGGTCGAGCCAGCGTCCGAAGGGCGACTGCATCTGCCAGGAGCGGGCCAGATAACCGTCGACATAATCGGTGGTGGCCGCCACCAGGAACAGCAGGGCCGCCAGCCAGCGGGCCCAGGCGGCATCGATGTAGAACATGCCGAGGATCAGCGGCACCAGCAGGACGCGGCTCACGGTCAGGAGATTCGGTGCGGTCGTCAGCATGAGGCTATCCCCAGCCGCCATCGTGGAAATGGTCGTAGATCGTGCGCGCCAGCACCCGGCTGATCCCGGGCACCTGCTCGAGATCCTCGAGACCCGCCTGCTCGACCCCGCGTGCGGAGCCGAAATGGCTCAGGAGTGCCCGCTTGCGGGCCGGTCCCACGCCAGGGATCCGGTCGAGCACCGAGCGTCCCAGCGATCGGCTTCGTCTGCCGCGGTGGGCGGCGATGACGAACCGGTGCGCTTCGTCGCGCAGCCGCTGCAGAAGGTACAGAACGGGATCTCGCGGGTCCAGCGAGAAGGGCTCGGCTCCGGGTAGAAAGAACCGCTCCCGTCCGGCATCGCGATCCGGTCCCTTGGCCACCCCGACCACCGCCAGATCGGCGAGCCCGAGCCGCTCCAGCACGGCCCGGGCGGTCCCGAGCTGTCCGGCGCCGCCATCGATCAGCAGGAGATCGGGCCAGCTCGCTTCGCGCCGCTCGGGATCCTCCTTGAGGGCCCTCGCGAAACGCCGCTCCAGCACCTCGCGCAGCATGGCATAGTCGTCGCCGCGCGCCGCCGCCGGATCGCGGATGGTGAAGGTGCGATAGGCCTTCCTGTCGAATCCCTCGGGACCGAACACGACGAAGGCTCCCACCGCGTGGCGGCCCTGGATGTGGCTGTTGTCGTAGATCTCGATGCGGCGTGGCGGGCGGGCGAGCCCGAAACGTTCGGCAAGCGCCTCCAGCAGGCCCTGTTGCCGGCTGTGTTCGGCCAGCCTGCGAGCCAGCGCGGTCTCGGCATTCTCGCGAGCGATGCGCAGCAGCTTGCGGCGCTCGCCGCGCTTCGGCAGGGCGAGCTCGACGCGGCGCCCGGCACGCTGCGAAAGGGCCTCCGCCAGAAGCGCCGGCTCGGGCAGCGGATCGGAAACCAGCACCAGCCGCGGCGGGCTGCGGTTGGCATAGAACTGGGCGAGGAAGGCGGCCAGGATCTCGCCCCGCGAGGCCTCCTGGGCATGGGCCGGATAGTAGGCGCGATTGCCGTAGTTGCGGCCGTCCCGGTAGAAGAACACCTGAACGCAGGCCTGACCGCCCTCCACCGCCGCCGCCACCACATCGGCATCCTCGCCGCTGCGCAGATTGATGCCTTGCCGGCTCTGGACATGGGCCAGCGCCTTGAGCCGGTCGCGCAGCACCGCCGCTTCCTCGAAGTCGAGCCGCTCCGCCGCCGCATGCATGGCCGCCGAGAGCTGCTCCTGGACCTCGCGCGAGCGGCCGCAAAGGAAGGCCCGCACCTGCTCCACCAGGGCCGCATATTCGGCCTTGCCGATGCGCCCCACGCAGGGCGCGCTGCAGCGCTTGATCTGATACTGAAGACAGGGGCGCGTGCGGTTGGCGAAGATGCTGTCGGGGCAGCTTCGCAGCGGAAAGGCGCGGAGCAACGTGCCGAGGGTCTCGTTGACCGCCCCGGCCGAGGCGAACGGCCCCCAGTACTCGCAGCCCTCCTCGCGGGCGCCGCGATGCTTGCCGAGCAGCGGAAAGGGATGGTCGCGACGCAGGCAGATGTAGGGAAAGCTCTTGTCGTCGCGCAGCAGGATGTTGAAGGGCGGACGGTGCCGCTTGATCAGATTGGCTTCGAGCAGCAGCGCCTCGACCTCGCTGCCGGTGGTCACGAACTCCATGGAGCGGGTCAGTGCCACCATCCGCTTGAGGCGCGCGCTCAGGGTCTCCGGCCGGGTATAGGCGACCACCCGTTTCCTGAGCGATTTGGCCTTGCCCACATAGAGCATCTCGCCGCGTTCGCCGAGCATGCGATAGACCCCGGGCTGGCTCGGCAGGGTGGGCACCAGGGCGCGGATCACCTCCACGCCGCGCAGGGCATGTCCGCTCTCCACCCGTTCCGCCAGTGCCTCGGTCGCCATCCGCTCCCGGTCCGTTCCGCTGCGTGCCGCGCTCAGACGAGCTGCATCCGGTTCCAGGCGAGCCGCCGGCGCAGCGCCGGCAGCGCCGCGACCGCCCGGATCGCCCCGCTGCGCACCGGCTGCAGCCAGGCGGCCTCCGAGGAGAAGATACGATTGAGCCCGTCGGTCATCCAGATGCGCTGCTGATTGGCCCACCAGCGGGCCCGTTCGTAGCCCAGCAAGAGATCGGCGCCACCCGGATCCTCGCCGCGGCGGGCGGTCCGCGCCAGCGCCTCCGCCAGCTCGGCGATGTCGGCCACCGCCATGTTGAAGCCCTGGGCATGGATCGGGTGAACGCCATGGGCGGCATCGCCGATCAGGGCCAGGCGCGGGGCCACGTAGCGCCGGGCATGCTGGGCCCCGAGCGGCTGGATGCCGACCCGGCTGGTCAGGCGCAGCTCTCCGAGCACCCCCTCGCTCTCCTCGCCGAGCCGGCGCAGCAGCGCCTCCTCGCCTTCCGCCACCAAGGCCCGGGCGCGGGCCTCCGGTTCCACCCAGGTGACGCCGCTTCTGCGTCCCGGCAGCGGGAGCAGTGCCAGCGGTCCGCGCGGCCGCATCCATTCATGGACGGTCTGCCGGTGCGGCCGCGCATGGTCGACGATGAAGCTGATCGCCGCCTGGTCGTAGCGCCAGGCATCGAGACGGATGCCGGCGAGCTCGCGCAGCCGCGAGCCGCGGCCATCGGCGCCGATCACCAGACGGGTGGCGATGCGGGTGCCGTCGGCGAGCTCCAGAAGACGCGCCTCGGGGCGACGCTCCAGGCCCCGCAGGCCATTCGCGAAAATGCGCGGCGGCTCGGCGAGCTCGGCCAGGGCGGTGGCCAAGGCTGCGCGCAGCGCGCGGTGCTCGACGCCATAGGCGAAGGGGCGGCAGCCGAGTTCGCGCATCTCCGTGGTCAGGGTGGCGCCGCCCGGCTTCTCGCGGACGCGGACGGCCTCCACCGGGCAGACCACGGGGGCCAGCGCCGGCCACAGCCCGAACCGCCCGGCCGCATCCCGGCTGCTGCGCATCAGCGCGAGGTTGCGGCCGTCGGCCGCTCCGGGGGCGGCGGTGATCGGCCGGGGCTCGACGAGGGCCAGCCGCCAACCCTGATCGGCCAGGGCGCGGGCCAGGAACAGGCCGCTGTGGCCGCCGCCGATGATGGTGATGTCGAATTCCTGGATCATGGTTCTGCTCTGGAACAGAAAAGGGCGCCCGTAAAGGCGCCCCGAAATGGTTTCCGGCTCCGGGCCGCCCGGGCCGGCCCGCCGTTAGGCGGGCATGGCTTCGAGCAGCTCCATTTCGGCCGGATCCTTGATCCGCTTCAAGAGCGAGATCTTGAGCTTCTGCAGGGCCCGAGCCTCGATCTGTCGGACCCGCTCCTTGCTGATGCCGAAGCGTCGGCCCAGCTCCTCGAGAGTCCGCCCGTCCTCGCGCAGACGCCGCTCCCGGATGATGATCTGCTCGCGCTCGTTGAGCTCGGCGATCGAGGTGGCGAGCCATTCGCCCCGCGTGCGGGTGTCGATGCTCTCCTCGACGATCTCGTCCGGGGTCGGACCGCTGTCGGCCAGGAAGTCCTGCCAGGTATCTTCACCGTCGCTCGTCAGCGTCGCATTGAGCGACTGGTCGCTACCCGACAGCCGGCCTTCCATGGCCTCCACATCGCCGATATTGACGTCCAGCGCCTCGGCGATCTTGGCCTTGCCTTCCTCGCTCAGGCGCGGCGAGGTGCCGCCATCGATCTGGGCGCGCAGGCGCCGCAGATTGAAGAACAGCGACTTCTGTGCCGCCGTGGTACCGGTCCGTACCACCGACCAGTTGCGCAGGATGTAGTCCTGCATGGCCGAACGGATCCACCAGGCCGCGTAGGTCGAGAAGCGCACCTCGCGTTCCGGCTCGAACCGGGCCGCGGCCTGCATCAGGCCGACCATGCCTTCCTGAACGAGGTCGTTCATGGGCAGGCCGTAGTTGCGGAACCGATGCGCCATGCTGACCACCAGGCGCACATAGGCGCCCACGAGTTCGTGCAGGGCCTTCTCGTCGTTCTGATCACGCCAGCGGCGGGCAAGAGCAAGCTCGTGCTCGCGCGACAGGAGCGGAGCGTTCATCGATTCGTTGATGAAGCGCCTATCGAGGCTCTGCCGATCCGGCATGTTTCTACTGGCCATAATGCCTCCGACGTTCCTCGCTCCGCGGAACGATCATCCGACCATCGGACGATCCTTTCCTCGGCATTCCATTATACGCGAATTTCATTGCTCGGGATCACCCTTCGACACGAAAAAGTTACCCGGACCACCAAGGATCGCGGAACGAGCGCAACATCGCACGGGGCCCTTACGCGGCATCGCGCATCCCGATTAAATTTTCGTAAACTGCCCAGCGCGGGAAGGTTGCGCTCACCCGCCACCCGCCGCGGCGCTGGCCCGTTCGGGAAACAGGGCGGCGAGCCCTTCGGCGCTGGCCGGGCACACCCCGCGCTCGGTGATCAGGCCGGTGACATAGCGCGCCGGGGTGACGTCGAAGGCATAGTTGGCGGCGGGGCTGCCGGCGGGCGTGAGGCGCACCGTCTCGATCCGCCCGTCGGCGGTCATCCCGGTGATCTCGGTGACCTCGCGCGGATCGCGCTGCTCGATGGGGATCTCCCGGATGCCGTCGCCGATGCTCCAGTCGATGGTGGTGGAAGGCAGGGCCACATAGAAGGGCACGCCATTGTCCCGGGCGGCGAGGGCCTTGAGATAGGTACCGATCTTGTTGGCCACGTCGCCGGTACGGGTGGTGCGGTCGGTGCCGGTGATGCACAGATCGACCATCCCGTGCTGCATCAGATGGCCGCCGACATTGTCGACGATCACGGTGTGCGGCACCCCCTGATGCAGCAGCTCGAAGGCGGTCAGCGAGGCGCCCTGGTTGCGCGGCCGGGTCTCGTCGACCCACACATGGACCGCGATGCCCTCCTGCTGCGCCCGGTAGATCGGGGCGGTGGCCGTGCCCCAGTCGATGGTCGCCAGCCAGCCGGCATTGCAATGGGTGAGGATATTGACCGGCTCGCCTGCCGGCCTGGCAGCGGCGATGGCGCGGATCAGCGCCAGGCCGTGATCGCCGATGGCGCGGCAGATGGCCACATCTTCCTCGCAGATCTCGGCCGCCCGGACATAGGCCGCCGCCACCCGCGCACCGGGCGGCAGTCCGGCCAGCCGCCGGCGCATGTCCTCGATCGCCCAGTGCAGGTTGACGGCGGTCGGCCGGGTGCGCAGCAAGCGTGCGCAGGCCGCCTCCAGGGCCTCGTCCGAAGCGTTCTCCACGAGCGCCAGGCAGATGCCGTAGGCGGCGGTGGCACCGATCAGCGGCGCGCCGCGCACCTGCATGCGCTCGATCGCCCGCGCCGCATCCTCGAGGGTCTCGAGGGTGGCGATCACGAATTCGTGCGGCAGGCGGGTCTGGTCGATGATCTCCACCCGCCGGCCATCCCCGGCGAGCCAGATGGTGCGCCGGGGCTCGCCCTCGATCAGCATCTCTCCGCCTCCGTCCGGGGCAGCACTTCCAGCCGGGCGGCGAAGCGCAGGCGCACATAGTCGGCGATCCAGTTGCCGGCCTCGTCGCACAGGCTGGGGCGCAGGAGCTCGACCACCTCGTCCCGGGCGGCCGGCCGCTCCTCCTCGGCCAGGGTCGCGAACAGCGGTCCGGCGAAGGTCTCGAGCCAGCCGGCCATGCCCGTCGGCAGCGGCGTGGGCCGCGGTACGAGCGCTACCTCGAGTACGGTGAAGCCGTGGCGCTCGAGCGTTTCCCGCCAGGCCGCCGGGCTCGGGAAATACCAGGGCAGGGCGGCCGCCCCGTCGATGTCGCGGCGCTGCAGCACGGCAATGAGTGCGGTGACGATCGCCGCCACATTGCCGAAGCCGCCGAATTCGCCGACGAAACGGCCGCCCGGCTCGAGGGCCCGCGCCACCCCCGCCACCACCGCGTCCGGATCGCGCTTCATCCAGTGGATGGCGGCATTGGAGAAGACCGCGTCGAAGCCGCCGGCGAAGGGCAGGGCCATGGCATCGGCGAGCTCCGCCCGGAGCCCCCGCTCGCGGGCGGCGCGAACCATGTCGGGGGCCTGATCGACACCCAGCACCTCGGCGCCACTGGCGGCGATCTCCGCGGTCAGCGCCCCGTCACCGCATCCCAGATCGAGGATCCGCTCGCCGGGCCGGGGATCGAGCATGGCCAGCAGCGGCCGGCCCAGTTCGGAAACGAAGCGGGCATTCTTGGCGTAGCCTTCCGCCCGCCAGATCTGCGTCTGCATTGCATCCTCCAGTTGCGGAACGCCATACCACCGCACCGCGCCGCAGGCAAAGCGCGCTTGCCCGGCCCCGCTTCGACCATGGCGCGGGCCGGCCGTGGCGGCTGGCGAAAACCCTCTTGCACACCCCTCCCGGTTGATCTGTGATGGGTTGTGTTCGCTGGCAGGGAGCGGAAAGGGGGAGGCGGTGCGCCGACGCGAAGCCGAGATCCTGGCGCAGGCGCTGGCCGCGCTGCCGAGGGAACGGCTCACGCCCTGTCTCAATCTCGGCTCCTCCAGCCGCCGGGTCCGCGAAGCCACGCAACCCCATCTGCAGAACCTGCTGCTGGCTTCGCTGGAGCGCCGCGGGGTGCGCATCCACCATGTCGATCGTCGCGCCGAGGAAGGGGTCGATCTGGTCGGCGATCTCGGCGATCCGGCCTTCTGCGAGCGGCTGCGCGACCTCGAGGCACGGCTGGTGCTGTGTACCAACCTGCTGGAGCATGTGCGCGACCCGGCGGCACTCGCCCGTCGCTGCGTCGCCCTGCTGCCGCCGGGCGGGCTGATCTGCGTTTCGGTGCCGCGCAGCTACCCCTATCATGCGGATCCGATCGACAACGGTCTGCGGCCCTCGGTGGCCGAACTCGCCGCCCTGTTCCCGCATACCCGGCTGCTGGCCGGCGGCACCATCGAGGACGGCACTCTCCGGGACAGCCTGCGGCGCAACCGCATTCCGCTCGCGGTCTATCTGGCGCGGCTCGCGCTGCGTCTCGCCCTTCCCTTCTACCGGCCACGCGGCTGGCTGCACCATCTCCACCGCGCCTGCTGGCTGTTCCGTCCCTTCGCGGTGAGCTGGGCGCTGCTGGAAAGGCTGCCCGACGCGGAGCGTTGAGCGCGGGCCCGTCGGCTTGGCAGGATGAAAATCCTATGCTATAGGATCCCCACCTTGCAGGTGGTGGAGTTCGAGCGATGGCGAAGGTTCTGCGACGCGGTGCCCATGGCGAGGAAGTGGAACGGCTGCAGCGGCTGCTGCGCGAGCACGGTTTCCCGGTCGGCCGTATCGACGGCCGGTTCGGGCCGGCCACGGAAGCGGCCCTGCTCGCCTTCCAGCGGGCCAACGGCCTGCTCGCCGACGGCATCGCCGGTCCCCTCACCTGGCAGGCGCTGGACATGGCCGAGGATCTGCCGCCCGCCGATGCCACCCGGCGCGTGACACCGGAAATCGTCGCCGAGATGTTCCCCTATACCCGGCTGGATACCATCGAGGCGCATCTGCCGCTGGTGCTCGACGCGCTGCGCGGTTTCGGGCTGGTGGAAAAGCCGATGGTGCTGGCGGCGCTGGCCACCATCCGGGCGGAAAGCGAGGGTTTCGAGCCGGTCGAGGAAGCGCCCTCGCGCTTCAACAGCTCGCCCGGCGGCCATCCCTTCGACCTCTACGACCATCGCACCGATCTCGGCAATCGCGGGCCGCGTGACGGCGAACGCTACCGCGGCCGTGGCTTCGTCCAGCTCACCGGACGCGCCAATTACGAGGCGGTGGGGCGCTCGCTGGGGCTCGGCATGGAGCTGGTGTTCGCCCCCCAGCGGGCCAACGAGCCGGTGCTGGCGGCGCGCATCCTGGCGGCCTTTCTGGCGGCCCGCCGGCTGGCCCTGAAAAGCGCCCTGTTCGAGGGCGATCTCGCGCAGGCCCGGCGCCTGGTCAATGGCGGCAGCCACGGCCTCGAAC